>DATNEZ010000206.1:0-12387 GCA_035606645.1 Binatia bacterium | reverse complement strand
CGGCAACCCGGCCTGCCTCAGCTGGTTCATGTGGTCGAGCAGGACGATGCCGTTCTTCACCACGATGCCGATCAGCATCAGCAGGCCGATCTGCGCCATCAGGTTGAACGGGGTCCTGGTCGCCGCCAGGAGCCAGGCGGCGCCCGGCAGGGAGAACGGAATGGAGAACAGGATGGCGAAGGGCTGCGCCATCGACTCGAACAGGGAGGCCATGGCGAGGTAGACCAGGACCAGGGCGAGGCCGAAGTTGATCAGCATCTGCTGGTTCTCCTCCCCCTGCTCCAGGATCCGATCGTCCCAGGACCAGGTGTATCCAGGCGGCAGGTCGAAGGAGCCCATCATCGATTCGATTTCCTTGCGCGACTTCTGCCACTCCTTCCCCTCGTAGGTGGCGTTGACGGCCACCCGGACCTTCCGGTTCTCGCGGGCGATCTGGTCGGCGCGGCGCACCACCTGGAACGCGGCGATGTCCCCCAGCAGGACCGGGCGGGAGGGGGGGCCGATCTGGATCGACTTGAGGTCCTCGAGGTTCTGCCGATCGATCTGGCGGAGCTCGAGCCAGGTCTCCACCTCGCGGTCGCCGGCGTTGAAGCGCTGCAGGCGCATGCCGCCCAGCGTGAACTGGAAGATCTGCGACACGTCCTCGGCCGTCAGGCCGGCGCGCAGGGCCTTGTCCCGGTCGATCACGACCTGGATCTCGTTGCGCCCCTTGTTGAGCGACGAGGTGATGTCCTGCACGCCGTCGACGAACGCCAGCCGGCGGGCCGCCTCGTCGGCGAGCTTCTTCAGGATGGCGCTGTCGTGCCCGAAGAACTTGACCGCGAAGTAGGTGCTGTTCCCCCCCTCGTTCGATTCCTCGGCGAAGAAGACGCGCGCCCCGGGCACCTGCGGCAGGTCCGCGCGTATCTTCTTGCGCAGGTCCTTGATCACCTGGTCCCCGAGGTCCTCGCGCGCCAGGACCATCACGGTGCGCGCCTCGTTCTCGCCGAAGACGCTGTAGATCGATCCGATGGAGTAGTCGTCCTTGCGGGCGCGCAGGTGCGCCTCGATCGTGTTGACGGCCTTCTCCGAGTCGGACTTGTAGGAGAAATCCGCGAACTCGTACTGCAGGAACAGCCTCTTGTTGGTGGTCGCCGCGAACTGCGCCGTGTCCACCAGTCCCGCCATGAACGGCACGATGCCGACCCCGAGGCCGAGGATGACGATGAGCAGCGTCCAGGCCTTGTGCCTCAGCGTCCAGGCGAGGATGCCGACGTACCGCTCCTCCAGCCAGGCGAGGCTCTTCGGCTGCTCAGCCGGCTTGCGCTTCAGCCACTGCGCCGACATCAGGGGGATGAGGGTCAGGGACGAGAACAGCGAGCAGGCGAGCGAGATCGAGATCGACAGCCCGACCTCCTTCAGCCAGATGGTCAGCTGCGTGCTGGCCCCGACCACCAGGGGAAGGAAGACGATGATCGTCGTGAGGGTCGAGCAGACGACCGCCATGGTGACTTCGCGCGCGCCGATCAGGGCCGCCTCGTGCGGGTCGGAGACGGTGCGGCGCTTCCGGTCGATCGCCTCCAGGACGACGATGGCGTCGTCCACCAGCATGCCGATGCCGAGCATCAGGCCGCACATCGACAGGACGTTGAGCGTCTTGCCCATGAAGTACATCAGCCCGCAGGCGGCGATGACCGAGAACGGGATCGAGAACGACACGATGAGCGTCGAATCGAAGCGGCGCAGGAAGTAGTAGAGGACGATCACGGCGAACAGCGCCCCCAGGAGGCCGGCGTGCTTCAGCGAATCGATGCCGGTCGTGATCTGCTTGGCCTGGTCGTCCCAGGTGAACAGCCGGATGCCGGCCAGCAGAGGATCGTTGCCGATGTCCTCGGTGATCACCTTCATGACCGCCCCCACGACTTCCACCGTGTTGGCGGTCGATTCCTTGAACACCTCCAGGGCGACGGCCGGGCCGCCGTCGAGGTGGCGGCCGAAGCCGATCGGCGGCTCCTCGTAGCGGATCTCGGCGATGTCCTTCAGCTTCAGCCCGCGGTCGTTGACCGTCAGGTCCTCGATCGCCTCGAGGGAATTGAACGCCCCGAGCGCCCGGGCGGTGTAGCGCAGGCCGTCGTGGCTGACCTGGCCGAGGACCAGGTTCGCGGAGGCCCCCTGGAGCCGCGTCAGGAGGGTGCCGATGTCGACGGCATGCTCCTTGATCCGGTCGAGGACGAGATCGATGTAGATCTCGCGCGGGGCCACGCCGTCGAGCTGGACGCGGGCCACGCCCGGCACCCTCCGGATGCGGTTCGCCACCCTCGTCTCGAGCAGGTCGTAGTTCTTCGACAGGTCGACGCCCTGCGCCGAGATGCGCGCCTGCACCACCGGGATGTCGCTGGTGTTGAACGAGAAGATGAAGATCTGCCCGATGCCGGGCGGCAGGGAGGCCTTCACCTGGTCCATCTTCTCGCTGACCTGCATGCGCACGATGTCGAGGTTCTGGCCCCACTTGAACTCGAGCTGGAACTCGGCGCTGTCGGCGGTCGAGGTCGACCCGAGCCGGTTCACTCCCGGAATCGTCGCGAGGACCTCCTCGACCGGCTTGGTGATCTGCTTCTCGATCTGCGTCGGGTTCGAGTTGGGATACGGGATGTTGATCCCGATGAACGGGATGTCCACGTTCGGCAGGAACGCCAGCGGCAGCCGCGCCATGGCGATGCCGCCGACCACCATGATGCTGAGCAGGATCATCAGCGTGGTGACCGGCCTGCGGATCGACAGCGAGGGAAGGTTCATAGCTCCGGACGGGCCTGGACCGCCGGGCCGGCGGCCCCCGGCTCGATCTCCTCCGCGGAGAAGCGCGCGGGACCGGCGCTTCCGAGGGCCGGCTGCGGCAGGAAGCCGGGCCCGAACTGCGACGTCCCCGGCCCGTCCTCCCGGACCGGCGCGGCGCCGGTGGCGCCGCCCGGCGCCGTGGCGTGTCCCGCCGCGGCGACCAGGACCTTGCGATCGAGGAGCGTGTAGATGACCGGGATGACGAACAGGGTCAGGATGGTCGCGACCGACAGGCCGCCGATGACGGTGACCGCGAGGGGCGCGCGCAGCTCGGCCCCCTCGCCGAGACCGACGGCCATCGGCAGGAGGCCGAGAATCGTCGTCGCGGTGGTCATCAGGATGGGGCGCATCCGGCGGAGCCCGGCCTCGATGAGCGCGTCCTCCCTGGACATCCCCTCGCCGCGCAGCATGTTGACCGCGTCGATCAGCACGATGGCGTTCTTGACCACGATCCCGGCGAGCATCACCGCCCCGATCATGGCCACGACGTTCACGGTGTGGCCGGTCACGACCAGCGCCAGGACCGCGCCGATGATCCCGAGCGGCACGGTGAACATGACGACGAACGGGTGCAGGAGCGACTCGAACTCGCAGGCCATGACCAGGTAGACCAGGAAGATGGCCAGCGCCAGCGCCAGCTGCAGCGAGCGGAAAGAGCGCCCCATCTCTTCTTCCTGGCCGCTGAGCCCGGCCATCACGCCCGCCGGGAAGGTCTGCCGCGCGATGACCGCGCGCACGTCGGCGGCCACGGCCCCCATGTCGCGCCGGGAGATGTCGCCCGCGATCACCGCCGCCCGCTTCTGGGAGACGCGGCGGATCTCGCTCGGCCCCTCGGTCAGCTTCACGTCGGCGACGCTCTTCAGGAAGATCGGCACGCCGTCGCGCTGCCCGACGATCAGGTTGGAGACGTCGGCGACCGAGGCCGTGCCGACCTCCACCGAGCGGACCAGGATGTTGATCTCGCGATCCCCCTCGAGGAACCGCGTCGCCACCTCTCCCTGCACCTTGTTGCGCACCGTGCCGGCCACCTGGAAGAGATCGAGGCCGAGGTGCGACAGCTGCTCACGGTTGAAGGTCAGCTGCAGCTCGGGACTTCCCGCCTCCATGGACGATTTCACGTCCACCAGCCCCGGGACCTTCTCCAGGTCCTTCTTGAGGGCGGCGGCGGAGGTTTGCAGGTCCGCCAGGTTGTCGCCGTAGACCTCGACCTCGATGGGCGTCCTGAAGGTGAAATAGGACGGACGCTCGAACTTGTAGCGCGCCTGCTGCGAGGCCTCGAGGCGGGCGCGCAGGATCGCCGCCACCGATTCCTCCTCCTTGCGCCCCGAGCCCTTCTTCAGGCGGACCTGGATGCGGGCGGCGTTCTCCCCCTCGGAGCCGGTCTGCGTCAGCGACAGGCCGGCCCCGCCGATGATGCTCGAGACCGCGTCGACCCGCGGGTCGTCCTTGATGGCCGACTGCACCCCCTGCACGAAGCGGTCGGTCGCATCGAGGGGCGTTCCCTCCGGCAGCTGGATCAGGAAGCTGAACTCACCCTGCGAGAGGGAGGGGACCAGGTCGACCCCCAGCGTGCGCGCCATGAACAGCGACGCGACGAACGCCAGGAGCGCTCCGGCCAGCACCGTCCCCGGGGCGCGCAGGGCCGCGCGCAGCAGGACCGGGTAGGCCTTCATTCCGGCATCGAAGGTCCGGTCGAAGGTCGCGGTGATCGGCCGCGTCAGCCGGGCGAGCCAGGCGCCTGTCCATCCGAAGCCGACGCGGATCGCCCGCAGGACGGCCGGCGGTCCGGAGACGAACGCGGTATGCGACAGCCGCCGCACGCGCCCGCTCCCCGGGGACGCCGGGGCCGTCAGGGTCGAGGACGCCGCGACGCGCGCCAGGCCCATCATCGCCGCGACCATCGGGATGATCGTCAGCGACACGACGAGCGAGGCCAGAAGCGAGAACGACACGGTCATCGCCTGGTCCCGGAACAGCTGCGCCGCCATCCCCTCGATGAACACCACCGGGACGAAGACCGCGATCGTCGTCAGGGTCGAGGCGACGACCGCCCGGCCGACCTCCGACGCCCCCCGCTCCGCCGCCACCTCCCCCGTCTCGCCGCGCTCCCGCCGCTTGAAGATCGCCTCGAGGACGACGATCGAGTCGTCCACCAGCATGCCGACGCCCAACGCCAGCCCGCCGAGCGACATGACGTTGATGGTCGTCCCGGTCTGGTACATCAGGAAGAAGGTCGCGATGATCGAGATCGGGATCGAGATGCTGATGATCAACGTGCTCCAGACGTCCTTCAGGAAGAGCAGGATGATCAGGATCGACAGGGCGCCGCCCTCGAGCGCGTTGACGATGACCTCGTGGATCGAGTCCTGGATGAAGCGCGACTGGTCCACGCCGGTCGTCACCTCGACCCCGGCCGGCAGCTCCTTGCGGGAGCGCTCGAGGCGCTTCTGCACGGCCCGCGCCACGCCGACCGTGTTGGCGTCCCCTTCCTTGTAGATCGCCAGCTCGACCGCCTCGGCGCCTCCGAAGCGGGTGATCGCTTCGCGCTGCTTGTGGCCGCGCTCGACCACCGCCACGTCGGACATCAGGACGTTGCGCCCGTCCTTCGTGACCAGGACGGTCTTCATGATGTCGTCGAGATCCTTGAACTCGTTGCGCGCGCGGACGAGGTAGCGGGCCTCCTGCTCGTAGAGGCTCCCGCCCGCCTGGTTGACGTTCTCGCGCAGGAGCTTCTGATTGACGTCCTGGATGCTGACGCCCATCAGCGACAGCTTCCCCTGGTCCACCTTGACCTGGATCTCCTCCTCGTAGCCGCCGTTCACCTTGATGGCGGCGACCCCCTCGGTCGATTCGAGGTCCTTCTTCAGGACCTCGTCGGCGACGTAGCGCAGCTGGTAGAGGCTCGTCCCGCCCGTGAGGTAGAGCCGCAGGACCGGGTCGTTGTTGGGATCGAGCCGCAGGACCACCGGCTTGTCGGCCTCGCGCGGCAGCCGGACCAGGTCGAGCTTCTCGCGCACGTCGAGGGCGGCGAAGTCCATGTTGCGGCCCCAGCCGAACTCGAGCGTCACCTGGGACAGTCCCGGGCGGGACGCCGAGGTGAGGCGCTGCACGCCCGCCACCACCCCGACCGCCTCCTCGAGCGGGCGGCTGATGAGCGATTCGATCTCGCCGGGCGCGGCCCCCGGGTAGCGGGTCTCGACCGTCAGGCTGGGGTAGGAGATGTTGGGAAGCAGGTTGATCGGCAGGCGGGTGTACGCGACGCAGCCGAAGATCACCAGGGCGACGGCGCACATCGAAACCGTCACCCGCCGCTTGAGAGAGAATCCGATGAGGCTCATCGCCGGCGCCCGCCCGGGGGATTCAAGGGAGGAGTCCTAGCCGCGGACCGGACGATCGTCCAGGTTGCCGAGGTCGGACGCTTCGGGGGCCGGGATGACCTTGATCGCCGAGCCCTGCTTCAGGCCTCCCTGGCCGGCCACGATGACCTGCTCGCCGGCCTTCACGCCCGACAGGGCCTCGATCCGGCCCCCTTCCTCGAGTCCCAGGGAGATGGTGCGCTTCTCGGCCACGCCGCCGTTGGCGACGAACACGTAGGCGTCCTGCAGCTCGCGGACCACCGCCTCGCGCGGCACCAGGATCGCCTGCGGGCGGGTCTCGCGCACGATGTCGATGGTGACGAAGGCGCCCGGCCGCACCTCGGCAGGAGGGGCGGAGGCCTCGATCGTCAGCTTGACCGTGCCGGTCCCCGTGTCGACGACCGGGCTGATCTGGCGGATGCGCCCGTGGAAGCGGGTCGTGTCGTTGGCCTTCAGCGTGATGCGCACGTCGCGTCCTTCCTTGAGACCGAAGACGTCCTTCTCGGGCAGGAAGATCCGCGCGACCAGGGGATCGAAGTCGGACACGGTGAACAGCTGCTCCCCCGGGTGGAGGTGCTGGCCGAGCTTGACGAAGCGCTCGGTCACGCGGCCGCCGAACGGCGCCCGGATCGTCGTCTTCTCGAGGCGCCACTTCGCCTCGGCCAGCTCCTGCTGGGCGATCTGGTGGTCCAGGTGGTCCTTGTCGTACTGCTCCCTGCTGATGAGCTTGTCGACGATCTCCTGCTCGGCCCGCTCGAAGTTGATCCGGGCGTTCTCGAGCCGGACCTCGGCCTTCCTGAGCATGATCTCGGCATCGTCCTTGACCAGCTGCGCCAGGACCTGGCCGCGCGCCACGCGGGACCCCTCCTCGACCAGCAGCTCCGCCACGCGGCCATCCGCCTCGGCCAGGACCTTCACTTCGCTCTCGGGCACGAGGTTCGCCGTGGAGGTGATGTACGAGGAGACCGCCCCGGTCGCGATCGGCGCCACGCTGACCGGAATGGGGGCCTTCTCCTCGGTCTTCGTGCTGGCGTGCGCGACGCCGCCGCTTCCCTGAGCGGATGCGCCGCCTGCATTCCCGGAGTCGGCCGTCGCCTGAGTGTCCGCGACCTGCGCGGCCCGCGAGCGCTTGAAGTAGAGCCCGGTCGCCACCAGGGCGCCCACGAGGACGACCAGGATGCCGGAGAAGATCAGGAATCGCTTGCGCTGGGATATCGGGGTCATCTGTTCCATCTCCAAACCTGCCAGGTCAGAAAGGGTACGGGGCTGTGACAAACCGTCTAACGGAGGGGCGCCGGCTTCGGTTCCCTGAACTTTCGAGTTCGAGGTCCGCAATTTTACCCGATTCGGAGAGGAGATCCTATCCGCCGCGCCGGGTGTGCTAGGCTCCCGCGGATCAAGGGAAAAGGCCCCGAAAGGAGGCGCCTCGTTTGGCCCGATCTCGCACGAAACCCCGGCCGTCCCGCGTCCTGACCGGCCTGGAGGTCCTGGAGCGCCAGGGACCCCGCTGGCTTCGCGGCCGACGTGTCGGTCTGCTGATGCATCCGGCCTCCGTGACCTCCCGGTTCGGCTCCGCCCTGGAGGTGGTGCACGGCCTGTGCGGCGGCTCCTTGAAGGCGCTGTTCGGACCCCAGCACGGGATCGCGGGGGAGAAGCAGGACAACATGATCGAGTCGGGCCACGGCACGGTCGCCGGCCTCGGCATCCCCCTCTACAGCCTCTATTCCGAGACCCGCTCCCCCACGCCCAAGATGCTGCAGGACATCGATTTGCTCCTGGTCGACCTGCAGGATGTCGGGACGCGCGTCTACACCTTCGAATGGACCACGGCGCTGGCGCTCGAGGCCTGCGCCCGGGCGGGGCGCGAGGTGGTCATTCTCGACCGCCCGAACCCGATCGGCGGCCTCGCCGTCGAGGGAAACCTGATCCGGCCGGGCTACACCTCCTTCGTCGGCCTCTATCCGGTCCCGATGCGGCACGCCCTGACCCTGGGGGAGCTCGCCGCGCTGGTCAACGCGCGGATGGCGGACGGGGCCCCGCGCGCCCGCCCGGCGAAGCGCGCCGACGGCGTCGGCTGGCGCTGCCCCGGCCTGTGCGACCTGACCGTCGTTCCCATGGCCGGCTGGCGCAGGCGGATGCTCTTCCCGGACACCGGCCTCCCCTGGGTGCTGCCGTCCCCCAACATGCCGACGTTCGACACGGCGATCGTCTACCCGGGGCAGGTCCTCCTCGAAGGCACGAACGTCTCGGAGGGACGGGGGACGACGCGCCCGTTCGAGATCTTCGGCGCCCCCTGGCTCGACATCCGGCTCGTCCGTCGCCGGTTCGAGAAGCGCAGGCTCCCGGGCCTGGTGCTGCGCGATCACGCCTTCGAGCCGACCTTCCACAAGTGGGGGAAGGAGGTCTGCCAGGGGTTCCAGATCCAGGTGACCGACGCCGCGCTGTACCGCCCTTACATCACGACGCTGGCCCTGCTCCAGGACATCATCGCCGTGCACCGCGATCGCTTCGAGTGGAAGCAGCCTCCCTACGAATACGTCACCGACCGCCTGCCGATCGACGTCCTGACCGGCGATCCCGCCGTCCGCCAGGCGCTCGAGCTGGGGACCGACCTGCGCGTCCTCGAGCGGGCCTGGCGCAAGGAGATCGCCGCCTTCCAGCGCGAGTCGCGCGCGTTCCATCTCTATGACTGAGGCACTCCCGTGACCGAGGCCATGCGCACCTGGGCGTCGTCACCGTGGGTCCTGGCACCCGCGGCGCTCGTCCTCTGGATCGGGGTCTTCCTCATCGTCAAGACGATCGTCATCGGGGCGATGCGCCGGGTGGCTGCGCGCACGCGCTGGACCTGGGACGACGTCCTCGTCCGGGCCCTCTCGACGCCCCTCCTCATCACCATCCTGGCGAGCGGCCTCCTGGTCTTCGGCCGCATCCTGCCGCTCGAGCCGGAGTGGGACCGCGCCTTCGACGTGCTTCTGACCTTCTCCATCGCCCTGGCCCTGGTGCTCTTCGTCGATCGCGCCGCGAGCGCCACGCTCGAGCGGGTGTCGGAAGGCTCCCCCGTCCTGCAGGGGGCGCGCGGGCTGATCCAGGCGGGGATCCGCGGCCTGATCGTCGGGATCGGTCTCCTGATCTTCCTGGACAGCATCGGCATCTCGATCACGCCGATCCTGGCCTCTCTCGGCGTCGGCAGCCTGGCGGTGGCGCTGGCGCTGCAGGACACGCTTGCCAACCTGTTCGCCGGGGTCTACATGATCGCCGACAAGCCGATCGAGCCGGGGCACCTGGTGAAGCTGCCGACCGGCGAAGAGGGGTACGTGACGAAGGTGGGATGGCGCAGCACCTGGATCCGGCTCCTCCCGAACAACATGCTCGTCATCCCGAACGCGAAGCTGGCGGGGGGCGCGATCATCAACTACGACCTCCCGCAGCGGGAGATCGCCTTCAACGTCGAGGTCGGCGTGCACTACGCGAGCGACCTGGAGCGGGTCGAGCGCACTACGCTCGACGTGGCGCGCGAGGTCCAGCGCACCGTCGAGGGGGGCGTGCCGGAGGCCGAGCCGCAGATGCGCTACACCGGCTTCGGGCCGTCCTCGATCCAGTTCAACGTCGTCCTCAGGGCGAACGACCTGCCGGCCACCCACGTCGTGAGGCACGAGTTCGTGAAGCGCCTCCTGGCGCGCTATCGGCAGGAGAAGATCGTCATCCCGTACCCGATCCGCACCCTGGACCTGCCGCCCGGCGGCGCGCCGGGGCTGCGCGGCGCCGTGCGCGACGACGCCTGAGCGGCGCGTGATCCTCCGCGACGGCCCCCGACCGGGGGCCCCCGCCCCCGTGCAATCCGGCGAGCCGGGCACTAAATTGTTCCGTGGGCTGTCTTGCCCTGCGGAGGATCGAATGAACAGGACGAAGATCGCGGCGGTTGTGAGTCTCGCGGGAGCGCTGGCCGCGGCGACGGGCGGGCTGGTCGCGCAGGACGCCAAGGACGACGCGTGCCTGCGGGCGGTGCCGGAGTCGCTGAGCGGGCAGATCCCGAGCATCTTCCCGACCTACCGGCTGATCCAGGCCGGCGACTACTCGGCCGACGTCGTGAAGGCGGAGAAGAAGAGCCACAAGGGGGGCCCGTGCCTTGGGATCGCCAACGGGAATTTCGACGGGCGAAACGCCAAGGACTTCGCCTTCCTCCTGGTCTCGCCGGGGAAGCCGGCTCTCGTCGTGGCGGCGCGCGCGACCGAGGACAAGGAATGGACGTTCCAGGAGCTGTTGAAGCTGGGGCAGGACTCCCCGGGCAGGAACTACGTCGACATCGCTCCGCCGGGAAAGTACAAGGATCGCCACGCCGACGGCTCCGGTGACTCCACCAAGGGCTGGACCACGAATTACGTGAGCGCCTTCCAGGGGGTCGCCGTGGGTCACTTCGGGTCTCCCGGCGTGGCCCTCTTCTTCAACGGGACCGAGTGGGTCCGCCTCCGCCTGGGGAACTGACGGGCGACGCCTACTCGCAGCGCAGGGCGACCATCGGATCGACGCGCCCGGCCCGGCGGGCCGGGATGAAGCACGCCGCCAGGGCGACGACCGCCAGGACCAGCACCGTCACCGCCAGGGTCAGCGGGTCGCGGGCCCCCACGCCGAACAGCATGCTGCTCATCAGCCGGGTCAGCGCCAGGGCGCCGACGACCCCGGCGGCGATGCCGAGCGACGTCAGGACCATCCCGCGCCCGACCACCAGGCCGAAGATGTCGCGCCTGCGGGCGCCGAGCGCCATGCGGACTCCGATGTCGTGGGTCCCCTGCGCCACGAGGAACGCCATCAGGCCGAACAGCCCCACGCCCGCGAGGACCAGCGCCACCGCCGCGAAGATCGCGAGCAGCGTCATGGTGAACCGGCGGGGGGCGGTCGACTGCCCGATCAGCTCGTCCATCGTGAGGACTTGCGCGACCGGCACGCCCGGGTCGAGCGTCCGCACCTCGCCGCGCAGGACCGGGGCGAACGCCCGCGGGTCGCCGGCGGTTCGCACCGCGATCTGCATGGGGTTCCAGGTCCCCGCGTTGAGGTTCAGATACACGGCGGAGAACGGCGTCTCGTCGAGCGCGTAGAGACGGACGTCGTCCGCCACGCCGACGACGGTGACCGGCGGGTTGTCCGCGCTCCAGGGACGGAACTGCCGGCCGATCGGATCCTGGCCGGGCCAGCACTGCCGGGCCAGCGTCTCGCTGATCACCGCGCCGCGAAGGGCCCGCGTCTTCGGATCGAGGTCCTGCTCGCTCAGGTCCCGCCCGCGGCGGATCGCGATCCCCATCGTGCGGAAGTAGCCGGGGGAGACCAGCCGCCACTGCGCCGAGGGATGCTGGCCGTCCGCCGGGACCGGCGCGCCTTCCACGTGCACCTCCATCGCCGTCATGTTGCCGTCCATCGGCAGGCCGCTCGTTTCCGACACCGAGGCGACCCCCGGCATCCCGCTCAGGCGCTCGCGCAGCCGGTCGTGGAACGCGAGAAACTCCTTCTCCGACGGGTACCTGGCGCTGGGGAGGTTGATGCTGGCGGTCAGGAGGTTGTTCGTGTCGAAGCCGGGAGGCGCGTCGAGCAGGGCGGCGAGACTTCGCAGCAGGAGCCCCACGCCGACCAGGAGGACCAGCGAGAGCGCCACCTCGGCGACGACCAGCGCGCTGCGCGCCCTCTGGCGCGTGATCCCTCCGGCCGCACCCTCCTTCAGCGTGGCGTGGAAGTCGACGCGCGTCGCCTGCAGGGCCGGCGCGAGCCCGAACAGGAGCCCGGTCAACAGGGACAGGCCGAGCGTGAACAGGAGCACGCTGTGGTCGAGGGAGATCTCGTCGGCCCGCGGCACCGCCATGCCTCCCGCCACGCCCAGGGCGTCGATCCCCCACTGCGCCAGGAGCAGCCCGAGCCCTCCCCCCAGCACCCCGAGCAGGAGCGATTCGGCGAGGAGCTGGCGCACCAGGCGCGCGCGGCTGGCGCCGAGCGCCGCGCGGATGGCGATCTCCCGGCGGCGCCCCGCGGCCCGCGCCAGCAGGAGGCTGGCGACGTTGGCGCAGGCGATCAGAAGGACCAGCGCCACCGCGGCCAGGAGCACGTACAGCCCGCGGCGCGACTCTGCCGGAACGATCCAGTCGTAGAAGGAGCTCAGGGTCACGGTCCAGCCGCCGTTCGAAGCGGGGTACTGGCGCGCCAGGCGTTCCGCGACGCCGGCCAGCTCGGCCTG
>DATNEZ010000203.1:0-3085 GCA_035606645.1 Binatia bacterium | reverse complement strand
CTTCGCCGAACGGCCCACCGACAAGGTGCAGGAAGCGATCGCCGCGTTCCTCCATTCGTGCTTCCCCGCGACCCGCGGCCTTGCCGTGACCCACCGGTGGGCCGGGATCATGGGGTTCAGCTGCGACGAGCTGCCGAACGTCGGCCCCGTCCCCGGCAGTGTCAACGTCTACGCCGCCGCGGGATACCACGGCCACGGACTCGGCTACGCGATCATCGCCGGCAAGGCGGTCAGCGAAATGATGCTCGACGGAAAGACGTCGGTGCCGGCCGAGATCTTCGCCCCCCGCCGCCACCAGCAGACGTAACCCGTGTAACCGATAACCAGTAACCGGTAAAGGTCCCCCCTAGCGTCCCCCGTGGGGGGACAAGAGGGGGGATTCGACGGCTTACGGATTACTGGTTACGGGCTACTCCCCCGAACGAGAGCGACCACCGCCGCCATCGTTGCGACGCCCCCGACGATCATCGACCAGAGCCAGGACGGCCGGCGCGACGGCTCCTTTCCCGGCTTTTCCCCAAGCCACAGGGAAAGCGCATCGGCCAGCGCCTTCGCGGTCGCGGGACGGCCTTCGGGCGACTTGGACAGCGCCCCCATGCAGAGGGTTTCGATGGACTTGTCGCCGCTCCAGGCGGCCCACTCCGGCGACACGTCGGACGGCGCCACGATCGGCGCGCGAATCACCGACACCAGATCCCGGACCGTCGATCCGCCGATGAACGGAGGACGGCCGGTGAGGATCTCATAGAGCATGGCTCCCAGCGAGTAGACGTCGGCGCGGCGATCGAGTTCCTTCGTCCCCGCCGCCTGCTCCGGGCTCATGTAGGACGGCGAGCCCACGATGCCGCCCTGGAAGAGATGGCTCGACTGGCCGCCCTCGGGCCCCATCCGCTTGGCCGACCCGAAGTCGGTCACATAGGCCCGGCTGGACGCGTCCACGAGGATGTTGCCGGGCTTCAGGTTGCGGTGGAGGATCCCGTTCTCATGGGCGTGGTGGACCGCCAGCGCCACGTCGCGGATGATCCGCGCCAGGATGCGGAAGTCCGGCCGCCGCAGCCGGATCTCCTCGGAGAACGGCTGACCGTCGACATACTCGGTGACGAGGTAGGGCAGATTGTGAGCCTGGCCCGCATCGAGCACCCCGATGACGCCGGGATGGCGCGGCAGCTTGGCGAGGATCATCGCCTCGCGGGCGAACAGGGCGTCCTGCCGGGAGATCGGGCTGTCGTTCAGCGCCCGCTTGTCCAGGATCTTGAGAGCCACCTTCCGGCCCTGCTCGACATGGACCGCCTCGTAGGTGATCCCCGTCTTGCCCCGGCCGACCGCCCGCCCCAGACGATAGGGGCCGATCTTACTCAGCCGGAGCGAGGCATGGGTTTCTCCCGTGGAAGGCAGGTCCCTCAGGTCCACCGGGCCGTCCGTCTTCTGCATCCTGTTCATAGCTCACCGACCTCTTTGACCCTGGACAATGCAAACCGCATGCCGAAGGGGTCCAGGGGATCGGCGGCGGAGATCCGACATTTTTGTCGGATCTCGGGACAATCGGGGAATCCATAAATCAAACAGGTCGATTTATGGCATGGATTGCCATAAATCGACCTGTTTGATTTATGGCGTACCCGAGACTAGGGGTCCCGGAAGGCGTAGAGAGGGACTCGGTTGGACGGCATCACTTCCCGGCTTGCCGACACCGGAGGCGTGGGAAGGGACGAGGGAGACATCGCCGCCTGGGCCGCCGCGACCTTGGCCTTCATCTGGTCCAGCTCCGCCCGCAGGACGGTCGATTCCGCCTGGGCCCGGCGGAGCTGCCGGTCGCGGGCGACCAGCTCGTCGCGGAGGACCTTCATCTGCTCGAGGAGGACGTTGATATCCGTCGCCGGAACAAGCGACTCGTTCTCGGGAACCAGCGTCCCTCCGCACTGGGGACAGGACCGATGCCTCGGGTCCGATTCAGTCGAAGTCCGGTACCGGCGGCCGCATACGCACGACAGGATCATAACTTCCCTCACCAACGTCTTAGTGAAGGGAACCCAAGAACCGGGGGCTGTTACGATCGATTCCGAAACGGGGGGTTGACCTCCCACCCCCGGTTAGGTAAAGGTAGGCCTGTGTCCGGTTCCGCCCACGACCAATTCCAAGTCCCCGCGCAGCGGGACATCTTCTCGTATAAGCCCTTCTGGGCCAAGCGGCTGACGCCGGCCCCCTTCCTGCCCATGTCGGCGGACGAGATGGAGGCCCTGGGCTGGGACTCGTGTGACATCATCGTCGTCACCGGCGACGCCTACGTCGACCACCCCAGCTTCGGCATGGCCATCGTCGGCCGGGTCCTCGAGGCCCAGGGGTTCCGCGTCGGCATCCTCAGCCAGCCCGACTGGACGAGCGCGGAACCCTTCAAGGCGCTGGGGAAGCCCAACTTGTTCTTCGGGATCACCGCCGGCAACATGGATTCCATGGTCAACCGGTACACGTCCGACCGGCGCATGAGGTCGGATGACGCCTACACCCCCGGCGGCATGGCGGGCAAGCGGCCCGACCGGTCCGTCATCGTCTACGCGCAGCGCGCCCGCGAGGCCTATCGCGACGTGCCGATCGTCGTCGGCGGCATCGAGGCGTCCCTCCGCCGCATCGCCCACTACGACCACTGGTCCGAGAAGATCCGCCGATCCATCCTCGTCGACAGCCAGGCCGACCTGCTCCTCTACGGCAACGCGGAACGGGCCCTCGTCGAGGTCGCCCACCGGCTCGCCGCGCGCAAGCCCATCTCGTCCATCACCGACATCCGCGGCACCGCGTACTGGTGCGACGGAGCCCCGGAGGGGTGGAGGGAGATCGACTCCACGACCCTCGACACGCCCGGCCGGGCCGTCGGGATGCCCAACCCCTACCTGAAGCAGGCGGGGATCGATTCCGACGGCGCCGCTCCGATGGCGCTGCAGCGTCCCGCGCCCGTCGATCGCGGCCACAGCGTCGTGCGCCTGCCGTCGTACGAATCCGTGGCCGCCGACCGCGTCATGTACGCCCACGCGTCGCGCGTGATGCACCTCGAGACCAATCCCGGCAACGCCCGCGCGCTCATCCAGCGCCA
>DATNEZ010000196.1:0-5603 GCA_035606645.1 Binatia bacterium | reverse complement strand
CGAGATCGGATCCCTGGGGTCGATCCAGGACGCCGAGAACGCCTCGCGCAAGGGGCACCGCCTGTTCGACGCGATCGAGGCGCTGCCGTTCCCGGTGGTCGCCGCCCTCAACGGCACCTGCCTGGGGGGCGGCACCGAGCTGGCGCTCGCCTGCCATTTCCGCATCGCCGCCGACGACCCGCGCGTCGAGATCGGGCTCCCCGAGGTGCGCCTGGGGATCATCCCGGGCTGGGGCGGGACGCAGCGCCTGCCGCGGTTGATCGGCATCGGGGCCGCGCTCGAGATGATCCTGACCGGCCGCTCCGTGGACGCCCGCAAGGCCCTGAAGCTGGGCCTCGCCGACCAGGTCGCCCCGGCCGAGGGGCTCCTCGAGGCGGCCGAGCGCCTGGTCCTCGAGGCCGCGGAGGGACGGCGCCACCCGCGGCCGCACGCCTCGGACTCGACGCTGGCCCGGCTGAACCCGATCCGCCTGGCCCGGATCGCCCTGACGGCGCGGGTCGCGCGCGCCGGCCTGCGCCGCCGCGTCAACGAGGCCCACTACCCGGCCCCGTACAGGGCCCTCGAGTCGGTGGTGCACGGCCTCCACCACGGCCTGGACGAGGGGCTGCAGCGCGAGGCGGAGCTGCTCGGCCCCCTCGCCGCCGGCCGGACCAGCAAGAACCTGGTGGCGATCTTCCAGATGCAGCGCGCCGCGAAGCGCGATCCCGGCGTCGACGATCCGGCTGTGCGTCCCCGGGAGGTGCGGGCCGCCGCCGTGATCGGGGCCGGCGTCATGGGCGGAGGGATCGCCCAGACCCTCGCCCGGAGCGGCATCCCGGTGCGGTTGAAGGACATCGATCCGCAGGCGCTGGCGCGCGGCATGAGCGCGGCGCACGATCTGTTCCGCGCGGAGGCGAAGAAGGGCCGCCTCACGCGCCGCGAGTGCGATCAGAAGATGGCGCTCATCCAGCCCACGCTCGAGTACACCGGGATGCGCCGCTGCGACCTGGCGATCGAGGCGGTCGTGGAGTCGATGGCCATCAAGCACCTGGTGCTGCGCGAGGTCGAGACCGTCATGCCGGACGGGTTCGTGATGGCGACCAACACGTCCTCCCTGCCGATCGACGCCATCGCCGCGCCGGCCCGCCGCCCCGAGAACGTCGTCGGGCTGCACTTCTTCAATCCCGTCCACAAGATGCCTCTGGTGGAGGTGATCCGCGGCCCGCGCACCTCCCCCGAGGCGGTGGCGACCGCCGTCGCCCTGGCGAAACGCATCGGCAAGACCCCGATCGTCGTCGGCGACGCGCCGGGGTTCCTGGTGAACCGCATCCTGATGGCCTACCTGGGCGAGGCCCTGCTCATGGTCGAAGAGGGGGGGATGATCGACGAGATCGACCGCACCCTCCTCGACTTCGGCATGCCGATGGGGCCCCTGGCGCTGCTCGACCAGATCGGCATCGACGTCGCCTGCCACGTCGCGGGGGTCCTGTCGGAGGCGTTCCGCGACCGCGCCCCGCGATCCACGGCGCTGCAGATCCTGAAGGACAAGGGGTGGCTGGGCCGCAAGTCGGGGCGCGGGTTCTACATGTACGCGGACCGCGCGGACGAATTCGACTCCGGCGCCGCCGCGGGTGGAGCGGGGTCCGCGGGCGGCGGAGCCTCGGCCGGCGGCGGGCCGGCGCGCGGAGTCGGGCCGTCGGGAGGCGCCCGCAAGAGGCGCACCCGCCCCGAAGGACCGCCGCGCTCGGTGAACGAGGCGGTCTACGCCCTCATCTCCGCCCGCCCGCGCCACCACGAGGACCCCGGGCCGACCGAGACGCGCCTCGTCCTGCCGATGATCAACGAGGCGGCCCGCTGCCTCGAGGCCGGGATCGTCGCCAATCCCGCCCACGTCGACCTGGCGATGGTCCTCGGGACCGGCTTCCCGCCGTTCCGCGGCGGGCTCCTGCGCCACGCCGACGCGCTGGGCCTGACCGCGGTCGTGCAGGGGCTGGAGGCGCTGGCGGGGCGCCACGGCACCCGCTTCCTGGCGGCACGCCTGCTGCTCGAGATGGCCCGCGAGGGCCGGGGGTTCCATGGGAAAAACTGAGGCCGGCTCGCCGAGCTTCATGAAGTCGGTGTTCTGCGGCTCCCTGCCGGCGCACCTGGTCTTTCCGTACCCGCGGCCGGACAAGGAGGGGCTCGAGACCCTGGACCTGGTCCTCGAGTCGTTCCGATCGTGGGCGCGCGAGCGGCTGGACGGCGGCGCCATCGACCGGGCCGGGAAGTTCCCCGAGGCCCAGGTGAAGGAGCTCAAGGAGCTCGGCATCTTCGGCCTGACCGTGCCTGAGGCGTACGGCGGCGCCGGACTGTCGATCACCTCGTACTGCCGCCTGATGGAGGAGATCTGCCGCCACTGCGCGGCCACCGCGACGATCGTCGGCGCGCACCTCGGGATCGGCAGCAAGGGAGTCGTCCTGTACGGCAGCGACGCACAGAAGAAGCGCTGGCTGCCCGCCGTGGCGAAAGGGGATCTCCTGGCCGCCTACGCCCTGACCGAGCCGGAGGCCGGATCGGACGCCGGGTCGCTGAAGACGCGCGCCGTGTGGGACGAGACGCGCCAGGTCTGGATCCTCAACGGCGGCAAGCGCTTCATCACGAACGGCGGCCACGCCGGCCTGTTCACCGTGTTCGCCCGCACCGAGGTCGGCGGCGCGGACAAGATCAGCGCCTTCGTCGTCACGCGCGACCTCCCCGGCGTCTCCACCGGCAAGGAAGAGGACAAGCTCGGCCTCAAGGGATCGTCGACGACCGATCTCTACCTCGAGAACGTTCCGGTCCCGAAGGACAACCTCCTCGGCGAGGCGGGGCGCGGCTTCAAGTACGCCATGGAGATCCTGAACGACGGCCGCGTGTCCCTGGCGGCCGGCGCGGTCGGCGCCTGCAAGGAGATGATCGACCGGGCCGTCGAGACCGCCCGTGGGCGCCGGCAGTTCGGACGGCCGATCGCCGAGTTCGAGATGATCAGGGAGAAGCTCGCCCGGATGATGATCGACACGTACGCCGCGGAGAGCATGGTCTACATGACCACAGGCCTCGCCGAGCGCGGCGGCGTCGATTACTCGATCGAGTCGGCCCTGTGCAAGATCTTCTCCTCCGAGAACGCCTGGCGCGTCGTCAACCATGCCGTGCAGATCGCCGGCGGCAACGGCTTCATCAAGGAGTATCCGTACGAGCGCTACCTGCGCGACTGCCGCATCAACATGATCTTCGAGGGGACGAACGAGATCCTGCGCGTCTTCGTCGCCCTCGCCGGCGTGCAGAACCTCGGCGAGGAGCTGAAGAAGGTCGGGCGCGCCCTGCGCGACCCGATCTCCCAGATCGGTGTCCTGTCCGACTTCGCCCTGAAGAAGATCCGCCAGGCGGTCACCGACGAGCAGTTCCCCGACATCGACCCTCTGCTGAAGAAGACGGCCGTGCGCGCCGCGCACTACGCCGAGGCCCTGTCCACCACCGCCGAGGCGGCCCTGCGCGAGCACGGCAAGCAGATCGTCGAGCGCGAGTTCGTCCAGGAGCGCCTCTCCGAGGCGGCTGGAGACCTGTACGCCCTGATCGCCTGCCTGTCCCGCGCCAACACCCGCATCAAGGAGGAAGGGGCCGCGAAGGCGAAGCGCGACATCCTGCTCACGCGCACCTTCGGCAACGCCGCCTGGCGCCGCATCCGCCGGCGCCTGCACCAGGTCACGCACAACCAGGACGCGAACATGGTGCGCGTCAGCGACCTCGCCAGCGAGCAGGGGGGGTACGGCGAGGACCTGATCGCCTGACGGGCCGGCCCGCGGTCGCCGCCGGCTCCCGGATACCGCCCGGTCCCCGCCATTGACGCGGCTTTGCCGAAAACGCTAGCATGCGCGCCATTCGCGGGGAGGCGACGGTGCGCATCGTGGTGCTGGGCGGGGCCGGAATCATCGGGCGGGTCATCGCCCGCGACCTGGCCATGGACCGCGAGGTCCAGGAGATCGTGATCGCCGATCTCGACCTCGACGGGGCCCGGAAGGTGGCCGACTCTCTCGGCCGGCCCGGCGTCACCGCGGTGAAGGCCGACGTGGCCGATCACGCCGCCCTGGTCCGCCTGGTCCGGGGGGCGGGCGCCGTCATCAACTCGGTGCAGTACTACTTCAACATCCCGGTCATGAAGGCCTGCCTCGAGGCGAAGGCGCACTACCTCGACCTCGGGGGCCTGTTCCACACCACCCGCAAGCAGCTCGAGCTGCACGACGAGTTCAGGAAGGCCGGGGTCCTCGCCGTCCTCGGGCTGGGATCGTGCCCCGGCATCGCGAACGTGCAGGCGCGGGCCGTCGCCGACACGCTCGACACCGTCGAGTCGATCCGGATCTTCAACGGCGCGACGCCCGACATGGGGGACTCGCTCGCCTGGGCCTACTCCATCCAGACCATATTCGACGAGATCACGCAGCCCCCTATGGTCTTCCGCGACGGCCGGTTCCAGGAGACCGCGCCTTTGGGGGAGGAGGAGCTGTACCGCTTCCAGGACCCGATCGGCGTCTCGAAGGTGCACCTGTCCCTGCACTCCGAAGTCGCCACGCTGCCTTTGACGTACGGCGCGAAAGGGATCAAGGACTGTTTCTTCAAGATCTCCTTCTTCGGCTACTCCGAGAAGGCGCTGCGCCAGCTGCAGTTCCTGGCGCAGATCGGCCTGGCGTCCGCCGAGCCGGTCGAGGTGCGCGGCGCCCGCGTGAAACCGCGCGACGTCCTGGTCGAGGTCCTGAAGCGCGCCCCCCAGACCGAGCGGAAGGGGAGTCTCGGCTTCAAGGACATCGTCACCGAGGTGCGCGGCACGCGCGCCGGCAAGCCGGTCTTGGGCAAAGTCGAGACCACCTGCTGGCCGCACAAGGAGTGGGGCGTCTCGGGCGGGACCGTGCTGGTGGCTTCGCCCCCCGCCATCGTCGCCCGCTGGCTGGCGGGCGGCCGCATCCGGCAGGCCGGGGTCCTGCCCCCCGAGCAGGTCGTCGACGCCGCCCCGTTCTTCAAGGACCTCGAGGCGCGCGGCGCCCGGACGACCGTCGCCGTCGCCGAGCCGTTTCCGGCCTAGGACCTCAGTCCAGCGATTCCAGGAAGCGCCGCACGGCGTCCCAGACCTCGTCCTCGTGGAGGGCCCAGAGATCGTTGTGCCCGCCCCCGCGGATCGCGGCCAGCTCCTTCCGGCCGGAAGCCATCTCGTACAGCCGGCGGCCCAGCTCGAACGGCGCGATCTCGTCGTCCGTCCCGTGCACGATCAGGACCGGAGCCTCCACCCGCCCCATGAGCGCCGCCGAGTCGAAGCGGTAGGTGCCGAAGCGCGACAGGGCGAGGAGAGCGACGTGCCCCCCCTGCCGAAGGAGGTCCGGCACGGATGTGAAGGGCGACTCGAGGATAAGCCCGGCCACGCCGGGCGTGCCATCGCGATCCCCGGATGAATCGGCGCCCCCCGCCCGGTCCCGGGATGGGCCGGCGCCGTCCGTGCCGCCCGCCGCCAGCCGGACCGCCACCGCGGCGCCGATCGATCTCCCCCACACCACGATCCGGCCCGGGTCGACTCCCGCCCGCGATCTCAGGTCACGCAGGGCCGCCTCGCCGTCCCGGTA
>DATNEZ010000194.1:0-10682 GCA_035606645.1 Binatia bacterium | reverse complement strand
GCGAAGCCGAACCCGGGGACGTCCGGGCCGCCGAGATCGCGGGTCAGGCCGTCGTAGCGCCCCCCGCCGAGGAGCGCGTTCTGGGCGCCGAGCCCGGGGACGGTGACCTCGAACGAGGTGCGCCGGTAGTAGTCCAGCCCCCGGACCAGGCGCGGATCGACCCGGTGCGGGATCCCGAAGGACTCGAGCAGGGCGACGACCCTCGCGAAATGCGCGCGGCAGTCGGCGCACAGGGAGTCCGTGATGGGGGGCGCCGAGGCCATCGTCTCCCGGTCGGCCGGCACCTTGCAGTCGAAGCAGCGCAGCGGGTTGCCGTCCATCCGTCGCTTGCAGTCATCGCACATCGAGTCCCGGCGCGGCCGCAGGTACGCCAGGAGCGCCTCGCGGTAGACGGGGCGGCAGACCGGGCAGCCGACCGAGTTCACCGCGAGCTCCGCCCCGCCGATGCCGAGGCTCTCCAGGAACGCCATCAGCATGTCGAGCGTCTCGGCGTCCACGGCGGGGTGCTCGCTGCCGAACACCTCGACGCCGATCTGGTGGAACTGGCGCGCGCGCCCCTTCTGCGGCCGCTCGTACCGGAACATCGGCCCGATGTAGTAGAGGCGCTGCAGCCCGCCGCCCCGGTGCATCTGGTGCTCGATCAGCGCGCGGGCCACGGGGGCCGTGTTCTCTGGTCTCAGCGTGAGCGACCGTCCCTTCTTGTCGAGAAACGTGTACATCTCCTTCGACACGATGTCGGTGGCCTCGCCGATCGTGCGCGCGAACAGCTCGGTGCTCTCGAAGATCGGCGTCCGGATCTCCCGGAACCCGTAGCTCTCGAACGTGGCGCGGGCCCGCTCCTCGACGAGCTGCCAGCGCCCGATCTCGTCGGGCAGGATGTCCCGCGTGCCCTTTTGTGCCTCGATCATCGACCGCCCCGGAGTGCGCGCCGTGCGCGGCGCGCGCCGTGAATGGCCGGGCAGAATAGCATACCCGTCCACCCGGGCGGAAGGCGGCCCCGGGGCTATAATGGCCGCGATGACGCCTTTCCGCGCCCCCGATCGGAGCGTCTCCAGCGCGCGTGGACCGTGCGCGCGCACGGTCAGGCTCCTGGCCCCGGCGACCGTCGTCCTCGCGCTCCTGGTCCCCGGCCCCTCCTTCGCCGACCGCCGGCCGAAGACGGTCTTCCGCAGCCAGCCGATCGAATGGAACGCGGACCTCGACGAGGGGCAGGCGCCGATGACGCTCGTCTTCACCCCGGCCTGGACCTGGAGCGGATTCGCGGCCCCTCTGGCGGGGGATCCGGTGGACGTGCTCGGGACGATCGTGGCCGCCGCCCGCGACGGGACGATCGCCGCGCTGCGTCCCAACGGAGGAGAGGTCGCCTGGAAGGCCTCGGTCGGTGCGCCTCTGGCCGTCGGACCGGCCACCGACGGGACCCTGGTCTTCCTGGCGACCGCCGCGGGTCGTGTCCTGGCCCTGAAGGGCGGCGACGGGCTGCCGGCCTGGTCGGCGGACCTGCCCAGCGGCCCCGCCGTTCCGATCCGCGTCATCGGCCACCGCCTTCTGATCGGCACGCTCGACGGCACGCTGCACTCGATCGACACCGGGTCCGGCAGGATCGAGGCCCGCCAGGACCTTCCCGGGCGCCCCTCGACCACGCCGGAGCCGGCCCCGGGATCGATCCTGATCGGCACGGACCACGGAGTGGTCCTTGCCCTCGACGAGGCGTCGCTCGCGCCGGTGTGGACGCACTCCGCGGGGCCGGCGATCACCTCGCCGCCCGTCCACGATCACGGGCGGGTCTATTTCACGGCGGCCGATCGGACGATCCGGAGCCTGCACTTCAGGAGCGGGCGCCGCGCGTGGACCACCCGGACCGGCGCCATCTGCTCGGTCCGCCCGATCCCCCACGACCCGTATCTCTACGTCCTGTCGTACGACAACGACATCTACGTCCTCAACAAGAGGAACGGGCACCAGCTGACGCGCATCCGCATGGGGCACCGCCTGGACTCCGAGCCGGCCGCGACGTCCGATCACCTGCTCGTCGTCCCGTTCACGGAGGCGACCGTCGTGGGGCTGTCGCTCCCGAGGCTCCGTAAGGTCGGCCAGTTCGCCCTGGACATCCCGGGGGAGTGGTTCACGACGGCGCCCCTTCTCATCGAGGGTCGCGTGGCGCTCGGTTTCGGCCGCGACGAGGGACGGATCCTGGCGCTGAACATGGCGGAGAAGCAGGAGGAGAGCGCGCCGCCGGCGCGTCCGGCGGGGCCGGCGCCCTAGGAGGCGGCGTCTCGCGAGCCGGCGCGTATCCGGCGGCAGACTTCCTCGCCCATCTCGCGCGTCCCGAGGCTGCCGCCCAGATCGCGGGTCGTCCGCCCGTCGCGCACCGCACCGGCGACCGCGGCCTCCAGGAGCCGCGCCTCGTCCGCCCGCCCGACCTCCTCGAGCAGCATGGCGGACGAGAGGATCGCCCCCACGGGGTTGGCGACGTTCTGTCCGGCGTACTTCGGGGCCGAGCCGTGCACCGGCTCGAACAGCCCCGTGCGTCCCGGATGCAGGTTGGCGCTCGCCGCCAGTCCCAGGCCGCCCTGGATCTGCGCCCCCAGGTCGCTGAGGATGTCGCCGAACATGTTGCAGGTGACGATCACCTCGAAGGGGGTCGGGTCCTTCACCAGCTGCATCGCCAGTGCGTCGACGTACATGTGCGACGCCTCGATGCCGGGAAACTCGGGCGCCACCTGCTTGAACGTCCTCTGCCACAGGTCGTGCCCGAACGTGAGGGCGTTGCTCTTGTCCGACATCAGGACGCGCGTCCGGCCCTTGCGCCGCGCGTGCTCGAAGGCGTGGCGGATGATCCGCTCGACCCCCTTGCGGGTGTTGACGTCCTCCTGCACCGCGACTTCGTCCGGCGTCCCCTTCTTGAAGATCCCGCCCATGCCCACGTACAGCCCCTCGGTGTTCTCGCGGAACACGACGAAGTCGATGTCCCGGACGGTGCGCCCCTTCAAGGGGGTCAGGTGGTCGGCGAGGAGCTTCACCGGCCGCTGGTTGACATACAGATCGAGCCGGAACCGGATGCCGAGCAGAATGTCCGCGGCGTGCCGGTTGTCCGGGACGCGCGGGTCGCCCAGCGCCCCCAGCAGGATCGCGTCGTGGCCCCGCAGGTCCTCCAGGGCGGCATCGGGAAGGGTCTCGCCGGTCTTCAGGAAGTGGTCGGCGCCGTAAGGGAGCGTGCGTATCTCGAGGGAACGGCCGCTCACCTCCGACGCGGCGCGGAGCGCCAGGACCGCCTCCCGTGTGACCTCGACGCCGATCCCGTCTCCCGGGATGACCGCGATGCGCGTCATGTGGTCGGGGCTCCGCCGGTCCGCCCGCGCGCGCCCCGCGGCGCGAGGCCGAGCAGGCCCCTCACCCACGACGGGCCGCGCCGGGGCGCCGCCCTGCGGAACGCCTCCTCCACCTCGCTTGCCCCCGCGCCTCCCTGGACGCGGGCTCCGTCCGGCAGCAGCAGGACCGGGACCTGATCGCCGTAGCGCGCGATCAGGTCGGGGTCCGAATCGACGGCGATCACGCGCAGCCGCACGCCGTGTCGCCGGGCCGAGCGGGCGGCCAGGCGCTTGAGGGCGAAACAGGGGGGACACCCGACGCGTGCGTACAGCACGGCCTCGCCGTCGCCCGGGCCGGTCACGAGACGTTCCCCCGGACCAGCAGCCGCGCGCCGGCGCGCAGGCCCATGAGACCCACCCCCGCCCCCGCCGCGTCGCTCAGGACGTCCCGCACATCGGCGAAACGATTGGGGACGAACTTCTGATGGATCTCGTCGAGGATGGCATAGCCCACGCAGAGCACGAAGGCGAGCGCCAGGACGCGGGTCGGCAGGGGTGACCGCAGTCCGCCGTTCAGCGCGCGGGCGGTCAGGATCGACAGCCCCAGGTATTCCAGCGCGTGCTCGAAATAGTCCGGGTAGGCGGAGGCCCAGGGGACCGCGGACAGGCTGGACAGGTAAAAGATGAGCGCGCAGTAGGCGACCAGCGGGCCCCAGATCCAGAGCGATCGCAGGGCGCCCCGGAACGGGATCACCGTAGCGGGAAGGGGTACATCACGTAGGCGATGATGAGCGACAGCACGACCATCGACCCGCCGAGGATCAAGATGACGCGCACGCGGTCCTTCGGCTCGTTCTGCGTCAGGAAGGCGAAGAACACGCCGACCAGACCGGAGAAGATGACCAGATTGGCGAAATGGCTCCGGATCATCAGGTCTTGCGTCCCGTGGCGATGTCGAAGCAGTCCAGCATCAGCAGGATGTTCATCAGTCCCGCCGTCAGCAGATAGATGTTGCCGTATTCGTAGGTCACGCCGCGCACCCGGGCACGCAGCCGGCCCAGGAGCTCGATCCGCCGGGGGTCCCCCTCGTCGGGAGGCAGCGTGAACACGATGCTGCCGTACGTGTGGTGGCGGCTGATCAGGTCGATGGGACCCGTGGCCAGGTTGTCGAAGGTCGCCAGGAACGAGAGCGGCTGCCGGGGCTCGAACAGGGAGGCCGCGCCGTCGCTCACGACACCCAGGCCGAACATGCCGACCACGACCGCGAAGAACACCGCCGCCCGGGTCCGCTTGCCCAGGTAGAAGTGCCCCAGTCCCGGGACCAGCCAGGCCAGGACGCAGGACACGAACGGGGCGGCCGCCGGGTGGGCCTTCGGACCGGCCTGCTCCACGAGCGTTTCGCTCAACGGCCTACTCCTTGACGACCCAGACCTTCACCTCGGCGGTGACCTCGGGGTGCAGGCGCACCGGAACGGAGTAGATCCCCAGGCTCTTGATCGGCTCGGGGAGCTGGATGCGACGCTTGTCCACGACGATCCCCTCCTTCTGGAGAGCCTCGCCGATGTCCGCCGACGTGACGGATCCGTAGAGCACGTCGTGCTCCCCGACCTTGCGGACCAGGGTGACGGACACCGCCTGGATCCTGCCGGCCAGCGCCTCGTTCTCCTCTTTCTCCTTGCCCAGCCGGGCGACGTACCGGCGCTTCTCCCGCTCGATGACCTTGAGGTTGCCCGGGGTCGCCGCGAGCGCCTTGCCGAACGGCAGGAGAAAATTGCGTGCATAGCCGTCGGCGACCTTCACCACCTCGCCCCGGCGACCGAGCTTCTCGATGTCTTCCTTCAGCACAATCTGCATGTCCGTCTCCGGCGCCTTCGTCCTGTCTCAATCCGAGGTGAACGGGATGAGGGCCAGGAGGCGCGCCCTCTTGATCGCCTGCATCAGCTTCCGCTGGTGCTTCGAGCAGGTGCCCGAAATGCGCCGCGGAAAGATCTTCGCCCGCTCCGGCGTGAATGCCTGGAGGAGCCTCAGGTCCTTGTAGTCGATGAACTTGATCTTCTCGTCGCAGAACTTGCAGAACTTCTTCTTCCGGAACAGGAACTTCTTCTTGTACTGCTTCTTGCGGCCGCGGTCCTGGCCACGGCCCCCTCCGGACTCCCTGCCTCCCATCCTCATCTGGTCTCTCCGGCCCCTAGGGCGCGATCATCGGCTCGACCATGAGCTCGTCGCGCTCCGGTCGAGGTTTCATCATCGGTGACGGGCCGATCTGGGCCTCGTTCTCGACCCGGACCACGAGGTGCCGCAGGATCCGGTCGTTCATGCGGTACCGCCTGTCCAGCTCCTTGACCAGCGAGGGGGGGCACTCGATCGTCATCAGGACGTAGATCCCCTCTTCGCTGCGACGAATCGGATAGGCCAGGCGGCGCTTTCCCCACTTCTCGGTCTTGATGACCTTCCCCTTGGCCGATCCGATCACCTGCTCGTATCCTTTGATCAGCTCGTCGATCTCCTCGTCCGTGTAGGTCGGATCGGCGATGAACACCGTCTCGTATTGTAGCATTCCGGAAACTCCTCCCTGGCCTAGCGTGCGTCCCCGCCGGCCTCGTCGGCCGGCTTTCCGTTGAATCGATTCATCGCGATCGCGATCCCTTCCGACAGCGCCAGCTCGGCGCAATCGGCCGCCCGGGCGACGACCCGGGGCAGCTCCTTCTGCTGGCGCCGCGGAAACGGCCGCAGCACGAATTCGGCGTGCGGCTCGCCGTCCGCGACGGGCCCCACTCCGACCCGCAGCCTCGCGAACTCCCGCGTGCCGAGGGTCTCCACGATGGACAGGAGACCGTTGTGCCCCCCGTGGCTCCCGTTCGCCCGGAGCCTCAGCGTGCCGAAGTCGAGGTACAGGTCGTCGCAGACCACCAGAAGATCCTCCGGCCCCGCGCCGGCCATCTCGAGCAGCGCGCTCACGGCCGCACCGCTCCGGTTCATGTAGGTCAACGGCCTCGCCACCATCGTCTCGACGCGCCCGAGGGTCGCGCGGAACGCGAGGGAGCGGCCCCGACGCGCCACGTAGGGACGCCCCTGCCTCTCCGCGATCTCCTCCGCCACAAGGTAGCCGATGTTGTGGCGGGTGGCCGCGTACTCCTCTCCGGGATTCCCCAGACCGACGAGCACCTTCACGGCGCGCCGATCCGCGTCCGGCGCTACTTCTTCCCTTCCGGCTTCTTGGCTTCCTTCTTCTTGGAGGCGTCTCCCTCCTCGGCCTCCCCTTCCGCCTCCTCCACCGCCTTGCCCTTCTTGATGACCTCCGGCTCGGCGGGGGCCGCCGGCGCGGCCGCGTCGGCCGCCGGCGTGAGCACCTCTTCCTTGGCCGGCGGGCTCACGACCACGAGGGTCTGGTCCGTCTCGGACAGGATGCGATACCGATCGCTTTTCGGCAGATCCGAGACGCGCAGCGCGTCCCCGATTTTGAGCGCCGACACGTCGATGGTGATGTGCTCGGGGATGTCGCCCGGCAGGCAGGAGACCCTGACCTGGCGCGTGACGTGCTCCAGGATTCCGCCGTCGAGCTTCACGCCCGCGGCCTCCCCGGTGACCTGCACCGGCACCTCGACCTCGATCACCTCGTCCATCTGGATCCGGACGAAATCCGCGTGGAGCAGGCTCCCCTTCACGGGGTCGACCTGGTACTCCTTGATCATCACGTGGCGCCGGGCATCCTTCTCGGCGAGGTTGAGCTGGAAGATGGTGTTGACGCCCGATTCGGAGCGGATGATCTCGAGGATCTTCTTCGGATCGACGACGATCGCCACGGGGTCCTTGTGGGCGCCGTAGACGATCCCGGGCAACTGCCCCTGGCTGCGCAGCCTGCGGGATGCGTTCTTGCCGAAATCAACCCGGCCCTTCACGTCCACCACGAGTTCCTTCATGGAGCGTTTCCCTGTGCCCGGGCGCGGCGCGCGCCGTCCCTGCGGCTCAAAAGTCAGACGAACAGCGAGCTGACCGACGAGTTCGTATGAATGCGCTTGATCGCCTCTCCCAGGATCCCCGCCACCGACAGCACGGTGATCCGGCCCGACTTCTTCTTCTCCTCGCTGATGGGAATGCTGTTCGTCACGACCGTCTGCACCATCTCGGAGGAACGGATCCGCTCCACCGCCGGTCCCGACAGCACCGCGTGGGTGAAGCACCCGTAGATCGCCTTGGCCCCCTTGCGCTTCAGGGCATGCACCGACCCGGAGAGGGTCCCGGCCGTGTCCACGATGTCGTCGACGATGAGGCAGGTCTTCCCCTCGACGTCGCCGATGACGTGCATCACCTTGGGCTCGTTCCCCTCGCCCCGCCGCTTGTCGATGATGGCCAGGGCCGCGTCCAGGCGCTTGGCGTAGGCGCGCGCTCGCTCGACTCCGCCGGCGTCCGGCGACACGATCACGAGGTTCTTGAGCCGGAGAGATTCCACGTGCTCGATCATGACCGGGGCGGCGAACAGGTGATCCACGGGAATATTGAAGAAGCCCTGGATCGCCGGAGCGTGCAGGTCCATGGCCAGCACGCGATCGGCGCCGGCCGCGGTCAGCAGATCGGCCACGAGCTTCGCGGAGATCGGAACCCGCGGCTTGTCCTTGCGGTCCTGCCGCGCGTAGCCGTAGTACGGCAGCACGGCCGTGATGCGGGCCGCCGACGACCGCTTGAAGGCATCGAGCATGACCAGGAGCTCCATCAGGTTCGCATCGGCCGGCGAGCACGTCGGCTGGATCACGAAGACGTCCGTTCCCCGCACGTTCTCCAGGATCTGGCAATACGCCTCGCCATCGGCGAAGCGGCGGCACTCGGTCTTTCCGACCGGAATCCCGAGGACCCCGCAGATCTCCTGCGCCAGGGCCGGATGCGCGCTCCCGGAGAAGACCTTCAGGTTGCTGGTATCGAGACCGACCATCGCCCCGTTCTTCACCCCAGTCCTCCGCCGCCTCGCACGCCCGATGGTTGGGGCGGGAGGATTCGAACCTCCGGTCCTGGATCCAAAGTCCAGTGTCTTACCGCTTGACGACGCCCCAATGATCGCATCCTGATGACGGCCGCGCCTAGGCAGGGGTGGAATCGTCCGGTTGGATGCTGGTGGGCCGCCCGCGGCCGGCCTCGTCTTCGGAACCGTCTCTCTCCTCGGCCGCCGTGCGGGATGTCCCCGAATCCATGTGCGCCAGGACCTCCCTGTAACGGGCCAGCACCTTGTCCTCGATCTTCTTGCGCGTGTCGTTGTTCAGCGGATGAGCGATGTCCCTGAACGTGCCGTTCTTCCTCTTCTTGCTGGGCATCGAGATGAACAGCCCGCTGGTGCCATGGATGATCTTGATATCGCTCACCACGAAGCAGTCGTCGATGATGATCGAAACGAACGCCTTCAGCTTCTCTTCCTCGACGGGAAAGATCCGGACCTCGGTGATTTCCATGGTCGGCTCCTCCCTTCGGGGTTCAGGTAATGCGTCTTTTCAGTCGTTCGTCACGCGTCTCCGATAGTCCTGCCGGTTGATGGGAACGCTTCGCATGATCGTGAACCCCGAGAGATCCAGATCAGCGCGGGCCCTCTCCGCCGCGACCTCGCTCCTGAAGATTCCGAAGACAGCCGAGCCGCTCCCGGTCATGGAGGCGGCCGACGCTCCGGCGGCCTGAAGGCGTTCCTTGATTCTCCCGATGGCAGGACAGAGCGCGCACGCGTAAGGTTCCAAGGCATTTCCCGCGCGCACCCACGTCTCGACCTCCCTGGGGAGGGCGTCCTCCGGGGTGTGACTGAAGCGAGGCATACTACTGATTTTCAAGGCAGATGTCAACGGCGCGGCGACCCGGGAGTAGACCTCGCGGGTCGAAATCGGGGCTCCCGGAAAGACGATGAGGACTTCGAAGCCGGTGAGGTCGGGAAGAGGTGTCACGTCCGTCCCGGTGCCGGTCAGGAGGGCCGTGCCCCCGGTCAGGAAGAAGGGCACGTCCGATCCCAGGGTGGCCGCGAGACCCAGGAGCTCCGGTTCCCCGAGCTCCATGCGCCACAGGCGCCCCAGGCCGACGAGGGTCGCCGCCGCGTCGCTGCTCCCTCCCCCGAGCCCGGCCCCGTGGGGAATCCGCTTCTCGAGCCTTATCCGCGCGCCGCGAGGCCCGTGCGGCAGACGGGCCTGAAGCGCCTCTGCCGCCTTCCAGACGAGATTGTCCGGTCCCCTCGGGAGGTCCGGATCGTCGATCTCGAGGACCAGTCCCTCCGGGATCGGCTCGAGAGTGAGCGTGTCGTGCAGGCTGACCGTCTGGACCACCGACTCGATGAGATGGTACCCGTCCGGCCGGCGGGCCATGACCGAGAGGTTGAGGTTGATCTTGGCGTGGGCCCTGAGCCGGATCCGGCTCAGTTGTCCCGGTTCGGGTCCCCGGGACCGATCAGGGTCTGGAGGTCCGGGGCGCTGCCCGGCGTCAGCTCCCGGAACCCGTCCGGGATGGCCGTGGACACGACCTCCTCGGGAACGTTTCTGGCCCAAGGCCCCTCCACGGCGGAGAGCTCCACGCTCGCCTCCCTGCGAGGCAGCCTCACGTGGATCTGGCGTGGCCAGCGGGGGCCGAGGCCTCTCTCGTAGTCGCCGTACTCGATCTCGAGGATGATAGCACCGGTGATTCCCTCGCGGACGACGGCCGACAGCAGCGCGCCGCCGCGCTCCGCGCAGCGGGCCTGATAGCGGACGTCTCCCGGCGGGCAGGAGACCGTGTACCACGAGAGGGTCCGGCCGAACGTGGCGGCCGGGCGCGTCTGGACCTCGACACGGACCGCTTCCGGAGGGCACATCGGCCTTCCCATGAAGAGGGACACGAGCCCGGCCGCGTCGAGAGGCACGCCCAGGATCCCGTCGAGCGCCCCCGCCGGCGATGCCGACTGCTCGTACAGCCGCTCGCCGGGACGCAGCGAGATCGCGCCATCCTTGCCGGCCGCGATGACCAGGCGCGGCCCGCCGACCGGCCCCAGGAACTCCAGCCTCAGCCGGTCGGGAGGGACGAGGGTCACCGCGAGGCGGAACCTCGTCTTCCCGTCGGGCCCCTCCGATTGTCCCCGGAACAGCGCCTGGTAGCCGGGAGATCCCGGCAGCCTGGCGGATCCGGAGGCAGGCGGCCCTCCCGTCGCGCAGGCCGACCCGCCGAGGGCCAGGACGCCCAGGAAGGAAAGAAGGACGAGCCGGCGCGCGCCCGGGGTCATGGAGTCACCGGGCGGGCGGATTCGACCTTGAGGATCTTCCTGCGCACCCGCTCCGGCTCCTCGTGCCCGGTATCAAGCGCCGACTGCCATTCGCGCACGGCCTCGTCCTGCCGGCCCGTGTCGTGCAGCAGGTCTCCCAGGTGCTCGTGGATCGTCGGGTC
>DATNEZ010000175.1:0-4304 GCA_035606645.1 Binatia bacterium | reverse complement strand
GGACCTCGCGGCCTGGATCCGGGGCGGCCTGCCGTGGCCCGCCGGCGAGGACGTCTCCCGGGCCGCGAAGACGTCGGCGCCCCCCAGGATCCCGTGGTCCTTCCAGCCCGTGCGCCCGCCGCCGCCCGGCTGGGACATCGATCGATTCATTCATGCCCGGCTCGAGGAGCGCGGACTCGTCCCCGCCCCGCCCGCGCCGAAGTCCGAGCTCCTGCGGCGGGTGACGTTCGATCTCACGGGGCTTCCGCCGACCGTCGACGAGCTGAAGGCGTTCCTCGCGGACTCGTCCGCCCAGGCGTTCGAACGGGTCGTCGACCGACTGCTCGGATCGGTCCGCTTCGGCGAGCGGTGGGGGCGTCACTGGATGGACGTGGCCCGCTACGCCGACTCCATCGGGTTCGGCGCGGACTACACGCTGGACGAGGCGTGGCGCTACCGCGACTACGTCATCGACTCCTTCAACGGCGACAAACCGTACGACGACTTCGTGCGCGAGCAGATCGCGGGCGACCTCCTGCCCGATCCGGTCCCGGTCGCGACGGGGTTCCTCCTCCTCGGCCCCAAGGAGCTGGCCGAGTACGACAAGGAGAAGCTCCGGATGGACGTCGTGGACGAGCAGCTCAACACGATCGGCCAGGCGTTTCTCGGGCTGACGTTCGGCTGCGCCCGCTGCCACGACCACAAGTTCGACCCGATCTCCACCGCCGACTACTACGCGCTCGCGGGAATCCTCCGGAGCACGCGCACCATTCCTCCGGGCAACATCTCGGGCCCGATCTCCGGCTGGAACCGGCGGCTGCGGGAGCCGACGCCGGAGAACCGGAAGGCGCTCGCGGACTGGACGTCGCAGGTCGCCCGGGTGCGGGGCAGGGTCGTCCAGATCCGGGAACGGAAGTCCGCGGCGGCGGAAGCGCTCGCCCTGGAGCGGGCGATCGCGCGGACGAGCGACGCGGCCGAGGTCCAGCAGCTCCGGTCGCAGCTCGCCAAGAAGAAGTCCGTGTCGCCCCCGACGCCGGAAGAAGAGCAGCGGCTCGAAGCGGAAATGGTCCAGGCGCTGATGCGGCCGAAGCCCGACGAGCTGCTGGCCGTCGAGGACGAGCCGGCCCCCGCCGATCTGCGCGTCCACATCCGGGGCGACGTCCACAATCTCGGCGCTCCGGCCCCGCGGGGATTGCCGCAGGCGCTGTCGACGCGCGCGACGGTTCCGCGCGGGAGCGGACGACTGGCGCTCGCCGACTGGCTCGCCGATCCGGAGAATCCCCTGACGGCGCGCGTGTGGGTGAACCGGATCTGGCACCATCTCCTGGGAGAAGGCCTTGTCCGCACGGTCGACAACTTCGGCGCGCGGGGCGAGCCGCCGTCCCACCCCGAGCTGCTCGACTACCTGGCGGGGCGGCTCCGGCAGGAGCGGGGATCGCTCAAGCGTCTCGTGCGCGAGATCGTCCTGAGCCGGACCTATCGGCGGGCGAGCCGGGGTGGAACGACCGACCCCGAGAACCGGCTGCTGGGCCGGCGGGACCGGCGCCGGCTCGACGGGGAATCGCTGCGCGACGCGATGCTGTCGATCTCGGGCGAGCTCGATCCGGCGCGGGGCGGATCGACGATGACCTACACCGGCCGCCTGTTCGTCCCCTATGAGTCGTCGGCGCTGCCGATCGATCCGTGGCGCCGCCGCGCGGTCTATCTTCCGGTCTACCGCGGCACCACGCTGCCCGACGTCCTCGAGGTCTTCGACGGCGCCCCGCCCGGCCTGGTGACCGGCCGGCGCGCGTCGACGACCGTTCCGACCCAGGCCCTGTTCCTCCTCAACAGCCCGTTCGTGCTGGACCGCTCGCGCGCGGCGGCGAAATCGCTGACGGGCCGGACGGAGCTCGACGATCGGGGCCGCCTCGCGCAGCTCTACCGGACGCTGTTCTGCCGCGCGCCGTCCGAGGCGGAAGCGCGGCGGGCGCTGGAGTTCCTGGACGGCCGGGACGCGTGGACGGAGCTCGTCCAGGCGCTCCTGTCGAGCAACGAGTTCCTTTTCCTGGAGTGACGGACATGTCGAACGGCTGCTGCGAAAACCTGTCGCGCCGGGATCTCCTGAAGAGCGCGGCGTGCGGATTCGGGCTCACGGCGTTCCGCCATCTCCTGGCCGACGCCTCGGACGATCCGCTGGCGCCGCGGCCGGCGCCCCAGCCGGCGCGGGCCCGGCGGGTGATCTTCCTGTTCATGCACGGCGGCCCCTCGCACCTGGACACGTTCGACTACAAGCCGCAGCTTCAGGCGGATCACGGCAAGACGCTGCCCTACGCGATCCCGCGCCTCCAGAAGGCGCAGGGCCGGAATCTCGGCAAGCTCCTGGCCTCGCCGTTCTCGTTCTCCCGGCACGGCCGCGGGGGACTGTGGATCTCCGAGCTGTTCCCCCGCATCGCCGAGCGGGCGGACGATCTCTGCGTGCTCAACGGGATGCACACCGACGGCGTGGACCACGGCCAGGCGACCAACCGGCTGCACACCGGAAGCGACACGCTGGTGCGGCCGTCGCTCGGCGCCTGGGTCTCGTACGGACTCGGCACCGAGAACCGGAACCTTCCGGCCTTCGTCACGATCAGCCCCCTCAAGGGCGACACCGGCGTGCGGAGCTACTCCAACGCGTTTCTGCCGGCGGCGTTTCAGGGGACGCCGATCGGTTCGGAGGGCATGCCGGCGCGCCTGGCCACCGTGCGCCATCTCACGAACGACCAGGTCGCCCCCGACCGCCAGCACCGGCAGCTCGACCTGCTCCGGTCCGCGGACGAGGAACACGCGGCGTCGCGTCCCGGCGACGACCGCCTCGACGGCATGATCCGGTCGTTCGAGCTCGCGTTCCGCATGCAGGCCGCGGCCCCGGCGGTTCTCGATCTGTCGGGAGAATCCGAGGAGACGCTGAAGCTCTACGGAATCGGACAGGAGCCCACGGACGACTTCGGCCGCCAGTGTCTTCTCGCCCGGCGGATGGCGGAGGCGGGCGTGCGCTACATCCAGGTGACCCATACGCAGCTGAGGCGCGACTATCCCGACTGGGACCAGCACGCCCATCTGAAGGCGGGACTGGAGGCGAACGCCTCGCAGGTGGACCGCCCGATCGCCGCCCTGCTGACGGACCTGAAGCGGCGCGGGCTGCTCGACGACACCCTGGTGGTCTGGGGCGGCGAGTTCGGCCGCACGCCGGTGACGGAGGGCCGCTCCGGCAGCTTCGGCCGCGACCACAATCCGTACGGCTACTCGATGTGGCTGGCGGGCGGGGGGGTGAAGGGCGGGTTCCGCTACGGCGCGACGGACGACCACGGCTACTACGCCGTCGAGGACAAGGTCCACGTGCACGACCTGCACGCGACGATCCTGCACCTGATGGGGATCGACCACGAGAAGCTGACGTACCGGTACGCGGGGCGCGATTTCCGGCTTACGGATGTCTATGGACGTGTTGTAAAGGAACTACTCGCCTAAGCAATGCCGGGTGGGCCCGCCTTCGCCGGTTCGTGGATTGCCTACGGCGTGGCCGCCTTCTCTTGGCCGTCGCTTCGCTTCGGCGAGCGAAGGCAGCCTAGCGTCGCTCGGGGGAGGGTGCCGAGATCGCCTCGCCGGCCGCCGGATCCCGATCGATCTGCACCCACACCGTGGGGGACTCGGCCGCGAGTCCCGACGCTCCCGCCAGCCTGGCCGACAGCTGGTAGTGGCCGGGATACCTCAGCCCCTTCCAGGTGCACCGATAGGGCGGGGCGGCGGACTCCCCGATCTTGATGGGGCCGTGGTAGAACTCCACGATCGCGGGGCCGCGGGAAGGCTCGACGCGGGCCTCGATCGAAATGTCGGCGGGCGCCTGGTACAACGTCCCGCTCTCGGGACTCGTCAGCCGGATCGAGGGGGCGCAAGCCGTCTCGGCCACCGGCGTCCGCCGGGCCGACCGGAAGACCACCAGGCCAAGGAGGATCATCAGCCCGAATCCCAGGATCATCCCGCCGGTGAACCTCGGGAGCGGGGTGTGTCGGCGCGCATTCGTCTCCATGCCGGCCTGTATGCCGCGGGACGGCCGAATGATGAAAAAAGCTACCGACGGGCGTCGCGATCGCGCGCGATGCGCGGCTCGAGATGGGGATTCAGCTCGACCGCGCGCGCGAAATCCTGGAGCGCCTCCTGCTTCTGGCCCCGCTGGAGCCGGAGCCGGCCGCGCACCGCGAAGGCCTCCGCATCGCGGGGGTTGAACGCGATCGCGCGCTCGAGGTCCTCGTCCGCGGCCGCCCGGTCCGGAGCCGGATCGCCGCCCGACTCCGACGCCCACG
>DATNEZ010000268.1:0-5600 GCA_035606645.1 Binatia bacterium | reverse complement strand
GCCCGGCTGCGTGCCGTCTGGAGGACGACCGATGGACGACCCTGAGACCGGACTGAAGGAGCGGGCCCGCCGCTCTTACGAACGGGGACGCCTCGCCGGCGCCGCGCGGCGCAGCGTCCTGCTGCTTCCGGTGCTCGGAGCGGCCTCCCTCTGCTGCCCCAGCCCCGGAACCATCCTCGCGGGCGGCGCGGGACTGTTCGCGGTCGTCACCTTCTGCCTGTGGCGCGGCCAGGAATTCCGCCGCGGAGTCCGGCCCGGCCTCGTCGCCGGCTTTGCGCCGCTTGTGCTGCCGGTTGTCGTCCAGTCGGTCGGGCACCTGTGCGCGCCGGGCCGCTGCCTGCTGTTCCCCTCGGTCTGCGGGCTGGCGGGCCTCGCCGGCGGGATCGCCCTCGGCGTCATGGCGCCGCACCCGCGGGAGGCGCGCGGCATCCCCTTCGTTACCGCCTGCCTGATCGCCGGACTGGCCGGATCGGTCGGGTGCGTGCTCTACGGGCTCTTCGGGCTGGGCGTGATGGTCCTGGGTCTCCTGCTGGGGGCCGGACCGATCCTCGCGGCCCGCCGGGCCTGAGCCGGGAGCCCCCGGAGCATCGGAACGGCTTCTTAACGATCGCCCGTGCGCGGGATGACCGGCAGGATGACGCGCGACGGATGCGCGGCGTCGTGCAGGACGGTCTGGCGAGCCGTGGTCATGCGGTCGGAGGTGCCGAACGGCTCCCCCGTGTTCGGGTTGCGATCGAAGGAGGGGAAGCGGCTGCTGGTCACGTCGATCCGGATGCGGTGTCCCTTCTTGAAGACGTTGCTCGTGACCATCTGGTCGATGGCGTACTCCACCGGCTCGTCGGGAGTCAGGAGGGTGGGGGCCGATTCGGACGCGCGGTACCGGGCGCGCACGACTCCCGCCTCGTTCGGCATCAGGTTGTAGGCGTGGCCGTCCGGGTGCACGTCGTAGAGCATGACGCAGAAGTCGGTGTCGACGGCGCTCGAGGCGGCCCACAGGTGCGCGGTGATCGGCCCCGTGACCTCGACGTCCTCGAGCAGGGGATCGGTCGTGTAGACCAGGACGTCCTGGCGCGACTGGAGCTTCGAGCGGTCGTACGGCCCCATCACCTCGAAGTTCTCGATGACCACGGGGCGGCGGGGATCGTACAGGTACCGGTCGGGCGGCTCGGAGACCGGCGCTCCGCCCGGCCCTGGCGCGACTCCGGGCGCCGCCGCTGCGGCCGGCGGGTCCTTGGCCAGGCGCCCGTCCCCGTCGGCCGTGTTGGCGTGTCCCTGGCTGTGCAGGTAGTACGGCGTGTAGACGGTGCGGGCCAGGGGCCACTCGTTCTCGTCCCGCCAGCGGTTCTCCCCCATCACGAACAGGCGCACCGGCGGCCCCTCGTCGATGCCGTTCCGGATTCCCTTGAGCCAGCGATCGTGCCAGCGGATCACGAGACCGTAGTAGTCGAGCGTCATGTTCGGCCCGAAATCGAGCTCCCCCACCTTGGTCTCGTTCTCGGACGGGTCGCCGTGGTCCCACGGCCCCAGGATCAGCCGCTGGCCGCGGCGCGCCACCTCGGTCGCCCCGTTCTGGCGCATGCCGTTCCAGTTGGCCGTCGCCCCGAGCGGCCCGTAGTTGCTGTCGTACCAGGCGGAGAAATTGAGGGCGGGCACGGCGATCTTCGGGTGCGCCGCGACGACGTCTGCGAACGCCCAGTAGTCGGAATCGTCGGGGTGCGCCAGCCAGTCGTAGTACCAGGGGGCGACGTCCTTGAGCACGGGGAAATCGCGGATCGGCAGGAAGTATTCCCACTGCCACTTCAGCCGGTTCCACCCGGCCGTGGCCTCCTTCTCGGTCGTCGCGCCGCGCAATCCCTTCTTCACCCGCACGTCGGGGGCGATGTACATCTCGATCCAGCGCATCCAGTCGTGATTGAACGCGCCGCGGAAATAGAAGAAGTGCCGGCCTGTGGCGAAGGTCATCGCCGGGAAGATCGACATCAGGTGCGGCGGCGCCTCCATCGCCGCCAGCCACTGGACGGCACCGGGATAGGACAGCCCGAAGGTGCCGACGCGCCCGTTGCTCCAGGGCTGCGCCGCGGCCCACTCGATGGTGTCGAAACCGTCCTTGCCTTCCTGGTGGTACGGCCGGAACTCGCCGTCCGAATGGTACCGGCCGCGCACGTCCTGGACGACCACGGCGTAGCCCGAGTGCGCCGCCCGGCTGATCGTCGGCTCGTCACCCGTTTCGAACAGCTCATCCTTGCCGTACGGCGTGCGGTAGACGAGCGTCGGATATCGTCCCGGCGCCTCCGGCCGGTAGACGTCGGCGCGCAGCACGACTCCATCGCGCATCGGCACCGGCACGTTCCTCTCGACCGTCAGGTTGGGGAAGGAGGCGGACGGGGCGGTGCCACCGGCGGGGACGGTCCGGGACGGCGCGGCCGCCGACGGCCCCTCGCCGCCCGCTCCCATCGCAGCGCCGGCCGGCGGGCGCTCGGCCCGGCAGGCCAGGACGAGGCTTCCGGCCAGCGCCAAAAGCGCGGGGAGGTCGGGCCTTCCCCGGGTTCCGCGGGACACGCAACGATGCGGCATGGTGGCGGACTCTAGCATCCGCCCGAGCGCCGATCAAGAACGAGCCGGGCCGGGGCTTGCATTTTCGTCATCGCGCAGACAGCGCGCCGGACGCGGCCGTCCGGGGTCTTGTCCCTGAAATGCCTGTGATCATGCCCATTTTCCGGGGTGGACGTGCCTCGTCCGCTCCATCATATTAGTATGGAGATGAAGCGAGGATTGCCGATGCCGGGCAGAGGAGATTTCGTTTCCGTTCTTCTTGCCGTTTCGCTCGCCGCGGTCGGATGCGGCGGGAAGGGATCCGCCCGCCCGGTCACCACTCCGGAGCCGAAGGTTTCCGAATGGAAGCGCCCCTCCCGGATGAGCGATGCCGTGCCGGCCGTGCGTCTCGACCGGCCGCCCGTGGTGAAAGACGTGGTGAAAGACCAGGACGCGGACGAGGTGGACGGGGCGGCCGACGAAACGGACCTCCCGACCGCGCACGGGGGGATCGAGGTCAGCCTCGAGCCCGGCATGACCCTTTACTCCCTGGCGCGCTCCTACAAGGTCCCGCTCACGAGCCTCCTGGAGGCGAACGGGATCAGCGACCCGACGAGCATCCCCGCGGGGACGAAGATCGTCATTCCCGATTCATCCGGGCCGGCGGCGCCCCCGCGCCCCGGCAGGACCGCGCGGGCCCGCCCCCCCGCCGTCAAGCCACGCGACGAGGCGGACGAGGCCCCCGCCATGCTCGGCATCGCCTGGCCTTTGATCGGGCGGATCACCGCGGGCTTCGGCCTGCGCGGCCGGCACCGGCACCATGCGGGGGTCGACATCGATGGCGTGACCGGCGAGGAGGTCCAGGCGGTGGCGGCCGGGATCGTCACGGTCTCGGGGAGCGAGGGGAAATACGGCAAGACGGTCGTGATCGATCACGGCAGCGGTCTCACCACCCTGTACGCCCACGCCAGCCGTCTCCTGGTGGATGAAGGGGAGCGCGTCCAGCAGGGGGAGGCGATCGCCGAGGTCGGCGCGACCGGCAACGCCCACGGCTCGCACCTGCATTTCGAGGTGCGCCGCGACGGCCATCCCGTCGATCCCACGCCGTACCTGCGCTCGGGGAGCGTGCCTCTCCCGGGCCGGCACGCCGGGCACGGCGCCGACGAGTCGTCCGCCGGCTCCCGCTGATCACGGCCCGATCAGGCGCCCGTGCTCCGACGAGCGGGCGAGACGGCCGACATACTCGTACCCCGCCCGCGCCACCTCGCTGATGAAGACCTCGCCCGCCTGGTCGTTCCCTAGATAGGCCGTCATGACGGAAACCAGAAGGGGCCGCTCCGCGGAACCCCCCTTCGGCACGAAGACGATTCCGGCGCACGCCCGCACGCCCTCGAGCTCGCCGCTCTTGTCCGCGGAGGCGACCCCCTCCGGAAGGCCCCGCTTGATCGGCGTCCCTTCGTTGCGCTTCATGATCTCGATCGCCTGTTGCGTGTTCGCGGGGCCGAGGAGGCGCCCTGCGTACAGCCTCTCGAGGAGCGCCCCCAGCTCGCGCGGCGTCGTGAGGTTCTCGCGGCCGGCGCGGGCCGCCGCCACGTCCATCATCTTTCGCCTGAGGCGCGTCTCCTTCAGGCCCCAGCCAGACAGCCGCCGCCCGACCGCCTCCATGCCGACCCGATCGATGAGCAGGTTGGTCGCGAAGTTGTCCGAAAAGTCCATCATCAGGACGGAGAGCTGGAGCGCCGTCAGGGTCGGGTACGGCGCGCTCCATTTCTCCAGCACGCCGCCCCCTTCGACCCGCTGGTCCGGATCGACGCGGACCGGCTGCGTCAGATCGAGGCTCCCCTCCTCCGCCCGCTTGAACAGCTCGAGAAGGATCGCCAGCTTGATGGTCGAGGCGGCGGGGAACACGGCGTCGGCGTTCTTCTCGAACGTCTCCCCGGTCTCGAGGTCGCGCAGGAGGTAGCCCGAAGCGCCGTCCAGGCCCGAGGCGAGGCGCGCCAGCCTCTCCTCCATCCTGCCGCGCAGCTCGCCGCGCTTCGGATCGCCCGATCCCGGCGCCGCGGCGCGCGCGACGGATCCGCCCCACAAGAGCAGCGCTACCAGGACCGCGCCGCAGGCCGCCCGGGTCACCACGCCCCCTCCACTCCGAGCCCCGGCCGATCGGGGAGGATGATGACCCCGTCCCGCACCTGCACGCCGTCGAACGGATCGTTTTCGATCAGAAGATGTCCGTCCAGGTCGGCGAGGTCCGCCAGGGGGGACAAGTGCGCCGCCGCGGTGATTCCGATCGAGGTCTCGATCATGCAGCCGAGCATGACTTTCAGGCCGGACTCCCGGGCCGCGTCGATCATCCTTCGCGCGGCGCGCAGCCCCCCCGACTTCTGCAGCTTCACGTTGATCCCGTCGTACGCCCCCAGGAGGCGCGGCACGTCGGCCGGGCTCACCGCGGCCTCGTCGGCGAAGAGGGGAAGATCCACGCGCCCGCGCACCAGGCGCGCCCCTTCCAGGTCGGCGGCCGGCATCGGCTGCTCGACGAGCACGACCCCCATCTCCTGCATCCACCGGATCATCTCGACCGCCTGCGCCGGGTCGGCCCAGCCCTCGTTGGCGTCCACCCAGAGCGGCTTCCCGGTGACCGCCCGGATCCCCTCCAGGATCGCACGGTCGTTCTTCAGTCCGACCTTGATCTTGAGCACCGGGACGTCTCCCGCCTCGCGGACCTTCTCCTGCATCACCGGAACGGCGTCGATGCCGATCGACTGGGCCGTGACGGGCGTCCTGCCGGGATCGGTTCCGAGCAGGCGGTAGAGCGGCTGGCCCGACATCCTGCCCGCCCAGTCGTGGAGGGCGATGTCGACGGCGGCGCGGGCCGAGGGACTGGACGGCAGGGCCGCCTCGACACGGTCGAGGATCGCATCCAGCCGTCCGGGATCGTCCGGGAGCTCCGGCGCCAGAGTCTGGAGCGCCGCCGAGACCGACTCCGCGTCCTCCCCGTAGCGCGGATTCGGGGCGGCCTCGCCCCACCCCTCGAAGCCGGCGTACCGCAGTCGCGTCAGGACGTTTCGCTT
>DATNEZ010000161.1:0-5299 GCA_035606645.1 Binatia bacterium | reverse complement strand
GGACCTCGTCACGGACGTCTCGTGGAACTACGAGAAGAACAAGCAGATCAAGCCCTTCAAGCCGCGGCCGCGCGACGCCGACGGCGAGCACCGCATGCAGCAGGTCGACGTCGACCGCGTGCAGGAGTTCCGCAAGTGCATCGAGTGCTACCTGTGCCAGGATGTCTGCCACGTACTGCGCGATCAGTCGCGCAAGGACGCCTTCGTCGGGCCGCGGTTCATGATCCGGCTGGCGTCGCTGGAGATGCACCCGCTCGACACGGAGGACCGCATCCCGGCGGTGCGCAAGGACTTCGGGTCCGGCCTGTGCAACATCACGCGCTGCTGCACCGAGGTCTGTCCCGAGCACATCGAGATCACCGATAATGGAATCATTCCTCTCAAGGAGCGGGTGGTGGACCGTTTCTACGATCCGCTCCTGTGGCTGCGCAGGACGATCTTCAGGAGGTAACGCCATGCCGCGAGCCAAGCAGCTGACCGTTCAGCTGGCCAACAAGCCGGGCACGCTGGCCCAGGTCGCCCAGGCGCTGGGCAAGGCCAAGGTGAACATGCGGGCGCTGGCCGTGTTCGAAGGCCGGGCCAAGATCATCGCCGACGATCCGGCGAAGGGGAGGGACGCGCTCCAGAAGGAAGGCCTCTACGCGTCGATCGAGGATTGCCTCGCCGTGGACATGACCGACCACCCCGGCTCGCTGGGAGACATCTGCGCCAAGCTCACCGGCGCCGGGATCAACATCGATTACGCCTACACCGGGATCACGCAGGCCGCCGGGAAGGCGGTCGTGGTGATGGTGGTCAGCGACCTGGACAAGGCGGCCCGGATCGCCGGCTAGGCTCCTAGTCTTCCGCGTACCTCTGCTTGAGGGCCTGGACGACGGCAGGGTCCGCCAGGGTGGTCGTGTCCCCGAGCGCGCGCCCCTCCGCGATGTCCTTCAGCAGCCGGCGCATGATCTTGCCCGAGCGGGTCTTCGGCAGCTCGGCGGTGAACACCACGTCGTCCGGCCGTGCCAGGGCGCCGATCTTCTGCACCACGTGCGCCTTGAGCTGGTTCACCAGGTCGCCGTCGCGCCGCACCCCGTCCTTGAGCGTGACGAACGCCGCCAGAGCCTGCCCCTTGAGATCGTGCGCCTTGCCGACCACGGCCGCCTCGGCGACCGCCGGGTGGTCCACCAGGGCGCTCTCGACCTCCATGGTTCCGATCCGATGGCCGGCGACATTCAGGACGTCGTCGACCCGCCCCAGGAGCCAGAAGTATCCCTGGCGGTCCCGCCGGGCCCCGTCGCCCGGGAAGTACGTCCGCGCATCCCATTTGGACCAGTACTGCTGGACGTAGCGATCCGGATCGCCGTAGATCGACTGCAGCATGGCGGGCCAGGGACGCCTGATGGCGAGGTAGCCGCCCCCGTCCTTGACCACGCGGCCGGCCTCGTCCAGGACCTGCGCGTCGATGCCGGGGAACGCGTGCGTCGCCGATCCCGGCTTGGTCGGCGTGACGCCCGGGAGCGGAGTGATCAGGATCATGCCCGTCTCCGTCTGCCACCAGGTGTCGACGATCGGACAGAGCCCCTTCCCGATGTTCTTGCGGTACCACATCCACGCCTCGGGATTGATCGGCTCGCCGACGCTTCCGAGCAGGCGCAGCGACGACAGGTCGCTCTTCCCGGGCCAGTCGGTCCCCCAGCGCATGAAGGCCCGGATGGCGGTCGGGGCCGTGTAGAAGATCGACACGCCGTACTTCTCGCAGATCCGCCAGAAGCGTCCCCGGTCGGGCCAGTCCGGAGCGCCCTCGTACATCACGACGGTGGCCCCGTTCGACAGGGGGCCGTACACCACGTAGGAGTGGCCGGTCACCCAGCCGATGTCGGCGGTGCACCAGTAGACGTCCTCGGGCTTCAGGTCGAAGACCCACCGGGTGGTGGTGTGGACGCCGACCATGTACCCGCCCGTCGCATGCACGATCCCCTTGGGCTTCCCGGTCGTCCCGGACGTGTAGAGGATGTACAGCATGTCCTCCGATCGCATCCGCTCGGGCGGGCACACGGCCGGGCGGTCCAGCATGAGGTCGTGCCACCAGCGGTCCCGGCCCTCCTTCATCTGCACGGGGAACCGGCCGCGCTGCACCACCACGACGTGGCGGATGCTCGGCGTGCCCTGGAGCGCCTCGTCGGCGAACTTCTTCAGAGGCACCTCGGTGCCCCGGCGAAAACCGCCGTCGGCGGTGACCAGGACGGTGGCCTTCATGTCGTTGATGCGGTCCTGCAGGGCGGCCGACGAGAAGCCCCCGAAGACGACGCTGTGCACGGCGCCGATCCGGGCGCAGGCCAGCATCGCGATGACCAGCTCGGGGATGAGCGGCATGTAGAGGGTCACCCGATCCCCCTTGCGCACGCCGAGCTCCTTCAGGACATTGGCGAACCGGCAGGTCTCCCGGTGCAGCTGCGCGTAGGTCAGCGTGCGCTCGTCCCCCGGCTCGCCCTCCCAGAGAATCGCGGCCTTGTTCCGCACCGCGGTCGCCAGGTGGCGGTCGAGGCAGTTGACGCTGGCGTTGATCCGGCCGCCCACGAACCAGCGGGCGTGCGGCGGGTCCCACCGCAGCACCTTCTTCCAGGGCTTGAACCAGGAGAGCTCCCGGGCGCACGAGGCCCAGAACGCCTCGGGATTCCTGAGCGCCCTGGCGTAGACACCCGCGTCGCGAACGAGGGCGCGTCGACGGAAGGACGGATCGGGGCGGAAGACGCGTTTCTCGTGAAGCAGCACATCGATGCCGGCCAGGTTTCCCGGTGGCGGCGGCTTGCGCGGCACGGCTCACCTCATACGGTGGATGCGCTCTAGACTCTAGCGAATGGTCTCGCGGGGTGTCAAACCGCCTTTTTCCCGTATGATCCCGCCCTCCGGCGATCCGGGAGCAGGCGCCGGATGGGAGACCGCATGGCGGCCCTGGACTACCTGATCTCGAGGTCCCTGCCCTTCGTGCCCCGCAGCATCGTCCGGGTCTTCTCGCGGCGCTACATCGCCGGAGACTCCCTGGAGGACGCCGTGCGCGTGGTGCGCCTGCTGAACCGGGACGGCTACCTGGCGACCCTGGACGTCCTGGGCGAGAGCGTCCGAAGGCGCGCGCTCGCCGAGACGGCCGTGAGCGACTACCTGGGGGCCCTGCGCGCCATCGGCGAGGAGCGGATCGACTCCAACATCTCGGTCAAGCTGACGCAGCTGGGCCTCAAGCTCGATGCGGAATTCTGCCTCGCCAACGTGCGCGCCCTCGCCCGCGCCGCGGCGGAGCGCGGCACCTTCGTGCGCATCGACATGGAAGACTCGACTTGCACGACCGCGACCCTCGACCTGTACCGGACCCTCCGCGGGGAGGGGATCGACAACGTCGGCGTGGTCCTGCAGGCCTGCCTCAGGCGCACTCTCGCGGACGCCCGCGCCCTCCCCGAGCGATCGAACGTCCGGATCTGCAAGGGGATCTACATCGAGCCGCGGGCGATCGCCTTCGGCGATCGCCGCGTGATCAACAAGAACTACGTCCGCGTCCTGGAAGAGCTCCTGGACCGCGGCTGCTACGTCGGCATCGCCACGCACGACGAGGACCTGCTGTGGGAGGCGATGCGGCTCGTCGACCTCAAGCGGCCAGGAGCGGATGGCTACGAGTTCCAGATGCTCCTGGGCGTCGACGAGGAGCTGCGCGGCCTGGTCCGGAGGGCGGGGCATCGCCTGCGCGTGTACGTGCCGTACGGCTCCCACTGGTACGCCTACTCGTTGAGGCGGCTCAAGGAGAACCCGCGCATCGCGGGGTACGTCCTGATGAACCTGCTCGGCCGCCGCCCCGCGCCCTCCTGAGGGAGCGGAGGGCGCCGCTCAGGCGATCTCGCGATCGTCCGCGGTGTTGCGGGGAAGCTCCGGCGGGTGGGCCGTGCCCTCGCGGCCGGCGCGGATGGGAGCCGCCTGCCGGAAGACCAGGGTGACCTCGGTCCCCTTGAAGGGGGCGCTGTCGACCGTGATGTCGGCGCCGATGATATCGAGCATCTGCCGGGCGGCCCAGAGGCCGAGCCCGGCGCTCTTCTTCTCGGGCTTGGTGGTGAAGAAGGGCTCGAAGATGCGCGGCAGATGCTCCGGCCTGATGCCGATCCCCGTGTCGCTCACCCGGGCCACGACGCGCTCGTTTTCGTGCGCCGTCGTGACCACGATCGTCCCGCCGCCGAACGGCATCGCCTCGACGGCGTTGACGATGATGTTCAGGAGCGCCTGGTGGATGCGGAGGGCCGGGCCCATCACGGGCGGGACGTCGCCGTAGCGCTCCTCGAACACGATGTTCTTTTCGGCGGCCCGGCGCCGGCACAGGAGGATCGCCTCGCGCAGCAGGACGTTGACGCTGAAAGGCGCCCGCCCGGGCTTGGCCAGGGAGTAGCCGGCCAGGTGCCGGAGCGTGCCGGCCAGGCCGTCGGCGCCGGCCTTCACGGCATCAACCTGAAGCCGCAGGTCGTCCGGAAGATCGGAGCGCGACGCCAGCGCGGTCGCGGCGCCCTGCACGGACTGCAGGGGCTCCTTCATCTGGTGCGAGGCGATCTCCAGGTACGCCCCCAGGGAGCGATACGTCTCGCCGGCCATGATGTGGTCCTGGCCCAGGCGGAGCTCCTCGCGCAGATCGAGGAGTGTCCGCAGGTCGTCCGCCTTCTGCCGCCTGGAGGCGGCCAGGACGCCAAGGGCATAGGCCAGGAGCGCCGCCGCCGGTCCGGTGGCGGCGCGCAGCGCGGAGTCCCAGGAGCCCGGCAGGACCCCGCAGACGATCGCCAGGGCCGCGCCCGCGGCCGCGCCGATCACGGCGAAGCCCGAAGTCCACGGCGAGCGGCGCTTCTTCATCGGGACTGTCCGTCCTTCGCGGGAGGGGCCGTCGCCGCGGCGCGCGCCTTCTGGATCTCCGCCATGCGCGCGGGGTCCTTGTGCGCCCCGGGAGGGGCGGAATAGACGAGGTCCGCGGCCACGCGGCCGCCAGCCAGGTGCTCCTCGACGATCCGCCGCGCCTTGTCCGGCGTGACCTGCCCGTACCACACGTCGTCCGGGTAGATCACCACCATCGGGCCATGGCCGCACTGGTTGAAGCATCCCGACTTGTTCACCCGGATCTCCGACTTGAGGCCGCGCGCCGCGACCGCCTCCTTGAGGAGCCGGTGCACCTCCGCAGACCCGTCGAAGGGACAATACTCCCCGTGGGTGCAAACGAAGACGTGCCGTCGATACTGTCCCATCCGCTCCTCTCGACCGAAAAGGCAAAGTATCATAAGGCGCGCGCCGGAAACAA
>DATNEZ010000155.1:0-3673 GCA_035606645.1 Binatia bacterium | reverse complement strand
CGTCTCCATCCTGCAGCTCGGCCAGGGGGTGTTCGAGGTCAAGTCCACCTCCGGCGACACGTTCCTGGGCGGGGAGGACTTCGACCAGCGGATTCTCGAGTGGCTCCTGGTGGAGTTCGAGCAGAAGGAGGGCATCTCCCTGCGCGAAGACCGCCTGGCCCTGCAGCGGCTCAAGGAGGCGGCCGAGAAGGCGAAGTGCGAGCTCTCGGCCGAGGCGCGCTCGGAGATCAACCTGCCGTTCATCTCCGCCGACGCCAAGGGCCCGAAGCACCTGAACGTGGTCCTCACCCGCGACAAGTTCAACGAGCTCACCGTGGATCTGGTGGAGCGCACCCGGAAGCCGTGCCTCGAGGCGCTGTCCCTGGCGGGGCTGAAGGCGGCGGACGTGGACGAGGTGCTCCTGGTCGGCGGCATGACGCGCGTCCCCAAGGTGATCGACACGGTGCGCGAGATCTTCGGCAAGGAGCCGTGCCGCGACAAGAACCCCGAGGAGGTCGTCGGCGTCGGGGCCGCCATCCAGGCGGGCATCCTGCAGGGGGAAGTGAAGGACATGGTCCTCCTGGACGTGACGCCCCTGTCCCTGGGGATCGAGACGCGCGGCGGAATGTTCACCAAGCTCATCGAGCGCAACACCACCATCCCGACCCGCAAGACGAAGATCTTCACCACCGTCGCCGACAACCAGTCGAAGGTCGAGGTGAACGTCCTGCAGGGGGAGCGCGAGGTGGCCTCGTTCAACAAGTCGCTGGGCCGCTTCGAGCTCATCGGCTTCCAGCCCGCGCCGAGGGGCGTGCCCCAGATCGAGGTCACGTTCGACATCGACAGCAACGGCATCGTGCACGTCTCGGCGCGCGACATGGCGACCAACAAGGAGCAGACCATCGTCGTGACGCCGTCCGGCGGCCTGAGCGAGAAGGAGATCGGCGACATCATCGACGACGCCAAGAAGAACGCCGACGCCGACAAGAAGAAGGCGGAGCTGTTCCGCATCCAGTCCAGGCTGGAGGGACTCCTCGAGTCGAACATGAAGTCCTTCGCCGAGTTCGGGACCCTGCTGGACGAGGAGAAGCGCAACACGGTCAAGAAGATCCTCGAGGGGGCGCGCAAGGCGCTCGCCTCCGCCAGCATCTCGGAATGCACCGCCTCGCTCGAGAAGCTCGGTGAGGCCTCCGAGATTCTGACCGAGGTGATCATGTATCATCCTTCCCCCAACGCGCCGGGGGCGGCCGGCGGTTCGGGCGGGCCGGCGCGGACTTCCTGAGACTCCAGGACGGGACAGGCCGGACTTCCAGGGAGCAGGCAGGCGGCGCCGTGACGGGACGCCGCCCCTGTTCAGGCCGCCGCATTGCGCCGGGAATCTAGGATCCTGACCGTGAAAAAGCAGAAGCGCGACTATTACGAAGTCCTGGGCGTCCAGCGGGACGCCGCCGAGGCCGAGATCAAGAAGGCCTATCGCCAGATGGCGATGAAGCACCATCCCGACCGCAACCCCGGAAACAAGGAATCCGAAGAGAAGTTCAAGGAGGCGGCCGAGGCCTACTCCGTCCTGGCCGACCGCGAGAAGCGCGCCCGGTACGATCGCTTCGGGCACGCGGGGCTCGGGGGGGCCGAGGGGTTCAGCGGCTTCAACTCCGAGGTGTTCTCCGATTTCGAGGACATCCTGGGCTCGTTCTTCGGCTTCAGCTTCGGAGACATGTTCGGCGGCGGCCGCGGCCGCTCCCGGGGCGGGGGCCGGCGGCGGGGAGCGGACCTGCGCTTCGACCTGGAGATCGAGTTCCTCGATGCGGCGATGGGCATCGAGAAGGAGGTCCAGGTGCCGCGGCTGGAGGCCTGCGCCGAGTGCCGCGGCAGCGGATCCAAGAGCGGGGAGCGCATCCCGTGCGGCACGTGCAAGGGAGAGGGGCAGATCCTGCACCGCCAGGGATTCTTCGCGCTGAGCCAGACGTGCGGCGCCTGCGGCGGGGCCGGTACCGTCGTGCGCGATCCATGCCCGGCCTGCCGCGGAGAAGGGCGACGCCGTGAGGTGCGCCGGCTGAACATCAAGATCCCGGCGGGCGTCGACACCGGCATGCGCCTGCGCGTGACCGGCGAGGGGGAAGGGGGCCTGCAGGGGGGACGGCCGGGGGACCTGTACGTGGTCCTGCACGTGAAGGAGCACGATGTGTTCCGGCGGGAAGGCCCGAACCTCGTGGTGGAGCTGCCGGTCCCCATTCCGCGGGCGGTCCTGGGGTGCGAGGCCCAGGTGCCCACGCTCGAGGGGTCGGCGCGCATCTCCATCCCGGCCGGCACGCAGCACGGCTCGGTCTTTTGCCTGCGCGGCAAGGGACTGCCGCGCCCGGACGGCGGCGCGCGGGGCGACCTGTACGCGACCGTCACGCTGAGCATGCCTTCGCGCCTGAGTCGCAAGCAGCGCGAGCTCTACGAGAAGCTCCTCGAGGACGAGGAGGCCGCCCCGTCGTCCGCCCGGGAGAAGGACAAGGACATCCTGGGACGCGTCAAGGACATCTTCAGCTGAGATCGTCCATCCGAAAACCGACCGGATTCATCCGCGCCCGACTGGTGGTGGCTCCCCGCGACGAGGAGTCCGCCGTCGTGGCGTTCTGGGACAGCGGCTGCCTGGGCGTCCAGGTCGTGGCCGAGGGACGCAGCCGGCGGCTCACGCTCGACGCGTACTTCCCGGGCCTCGCCGATCGGCGCCGCCTGGGCGCGAGGCTTCGCCGCGCCTTTCAGCGGGCCGGACTCGCCTCAGGCACGCGCCCCCTCCTGAGCGCCGCCCCGGCGCGCCGCTGGGTCGAGACCTGGCAGCGCACCCTGAAGCCCATGACGATCGGCCCGTTCCTCGTCGTTCCGGAAGGATGCAAGACGCCGCCGGCGCGCGGCCGGGAGATCCTGCGCGTGCGTTTCGGGCAGGCGTTCGGCACCGGCGAGCACGCCACCACCCGCCTCTGCCTGCGCCTCGTGCGCGCGCACCTTCGAGGCGGCGATCGCGTCGTCGACCTGGGAACCGGAAGCGGCATCCTGGCCATGGCCGCCAGCCGCCTCGGGGCCGGGCGGGTCGTCGCCGCCGACAACGACGACGTCGCTCTCGACGTGGCGCGGGTCAATCTGGCCGCGAACGCGCTCGCAGGTCAGATCGAGGTGCGCCTCGCCGACGCCAAGGATGCCTGCCGCCTCGGCCCGTTCGACCTGGCGCTGGTCAACATCGGCGCCACCACCATCGAGCGAATCCTTCCCGACCTGGCTCACGCTCTGGCCCCTGGCGGCCGCGCCATCCTCGCCGGCCTCCTGATCGAAGATGAAGAGAGGCTTGTTGAAGCCGCCGCCCGCGTTGGTATGGTCCTGGTGGAGAGACGCCGCTCCCGCCCCTGGTCCGCTCTGGTCCTACAGGGGTAGCACGATGCCCATGGCAATCCTGGAGGGACAGAAAATGATGGAACGTCTCGAAAAACATCTCGGTCGGAAGAGCTCCTGGTACGTAGCGGCCGCGTCACTCGTGTACTTTGCGCTCACGGGAGTCACGGCGAACCGGCGGCCGCTGTGGTATGACGAGCTGTTTACGTTCCATGTATCGAGGCAAGAGCAGGTCGCCGAAGTGCTGAGCTCGCTGGCGGCAGGAACGGATATTCACCCTCCGCTGGACTACCTGCTACGGCATTACAGCATGCGGCTTCTG
>DATNEZ010000143.1:0-4950 GCA_035606645.1 Binatia bacterium | reverse complement strand
CGCGCGACGTCCGGGCGCTCCTGGAGGCCGACCCGGGGCGCTGAGCGCCGAGGGGGCCTCGGCGGCCCCCGCCCTTCGTTCGTTCAGGCGGTCAGGCGGCGGACGAGGCGGAGCTTCGCGGGACGAGCCCCGGCGCGGACCGACTCCGCGCGCGCGAGCACGAAGGTCACCTCGCGCTTGAACACCTTGCGGAACAGGTTCGATTTCTCCTCGGCGGCGTGCAGCTCGACGCCCAGGTCGAAGCCCGACTCGGCCGCGAACCGCACGCGGTCCCTGGTCACGCGGCAGCGGATCTCCTTCAGGCGCTGCGAGTGGCGTCGGTCGAGCGCGTCCGCGATGCGCAGCACCGCGGCCAGCCGGCTGACCAGGCGGCGATCGTCCTTGCCCAGCGCCGCCCAGGCGCGGTGCTTCTTCCGGGGGCCGGCGCGGCGGTGATAGCGCGCCACGAGCGCGACGATCTCGCGCTCGCGCGGCGTGAACCCGTCGAGCGGGGCGTGCGCGATCAGCCGGTAGGTGTGCCGGTGGTGGCCGCGGAACCCGACGACGTAGCCGACGTCGTGCAAAAGCGCCGCGGCCGACAGGAGATCGCGGCCGCCCGGATCGATCCCGAGCCGCGCGGCGGTCTGGTCGAAGATCGACACGGCGAGGCGCTGGACCTGCAGCCCGTGCGCCTCCTCGAAGCGCAGGGAGCGCGCGAACGCCTCCGCCGAGGCGAGGCGCTGCGGGCGCGAGGGGGGCGTGACCGTGCGGAAGCGCCGCGCGATCATCCGGCCCAGCAGGGCGTGGCGGATCCCCTGGGCGCTCACCCGCAGGAGGTTGACGCGCAGGTGCGCCATCAGCTCGTAGAGGATGGTCACGCCGGCGATGATGATGTCGGCCCGTTCGGGCGACAGCCCCTCCATCGCCCGGCGCTCGGCCATCCCCCGCCGGAGGAGCGCCTGGTGCAGGTGCAGAAGCTCCGCCTGCGTCATCTCGAAGCCCTGGACCGGGCGGCCGGCGAGCCCCTGCCGGGACATCGTCATCTGGGCCACCGCCGCCGCGGTGCCTCCCGAGGCGATCAGGAACTGCGGCGGCGGATCGGCCTCGATGCGGGACGCCTCGATGCGCCGCCGGACCTCCCGTCGCAGCGCCTTGAACTCGCGCCGCTTCACCGGGTCGGAGTGCACGAAGTCCTCCGTCAGGGCGACCGACCCGAGGCGCAGCGAGTGGACCTGCTGGATGTGGCTGCCCAGCGCCAGGATGACCTCCGTGCTGCCGCCCCCGACGTCGGCCACGGCGCAGGGCCGATCGGCCAGGTCGAAGCAGCGCGCCGCGCTCTCGAAGGCCAGCTCGGCCTCTTCCTCCTCCGAGATGACGCGCACCCGCAGTCCCGTCTCGGCCCGGACCCGGTCCACGAACTGCCGGCGGTTGGCGGCATTGCGGATGGCGCTGGTCGCCACGACCACCATGCGCTCGACCCCCCGGGCCCTGCCGATCTCCGCCATGCGCTTGAGCGCCGCCACGGCGCGCCGCATCGCCTCGCGCGTCAAGCGGCCCCGCCGGGTCAGGCCTGCCGCCAGGCGGGCCATCTCGCGCTCGTCGTCGAGATTGCGCCACGCGCCGTCGGGCAGGGCCTCGACGATGAGCGAGCGGATGGTGTTCGAGCCGATGTCCACGACGCCCAGGACGGCCCGTTTCATGCCGCCGTCCTCCGGGCGCCGCCCGCGCCCGCCGGGTGGAAGCGCGCCATCCGGCGCTGCGCCTTCCCCGCCTGACGGTCGCGCAGCCGCAGCAGGCGCCGCAGGAAGGCCGCGGCGGCCGGAACGCGCGCGCTGCCGCGCACCCAGTCGATCAGAACGTCGAGATCGTGCAGGCGGCCGAGCTCCTTCTGCAGCGCCCTGGCGGCGAGGATCGAGGGCTGCAGGGAGGGCGCGCCGCTCTCCTCCAGGACCTCGAGCACGTAGCGGTAGCGCTTCACCGCGATGCGCAGCCGGTGCATCGATTCGGGATCGCCGTCCGCGGCCACGCGCGCGGCGCGCGCCACGGCCTCGACGCGGTCGGTCAGGGACGCCCCGGCCGCCCGGTCCGGCACGGCGGGAATCGCCGGCCCCCCGTCGATGGCCCGCAGCAGCGCGCGGATCCGGTGCTTGATCCCCGGAAGAGGGCGGTGGTCCCGGTCGCTCAGCTCCCTGGCCGAACGATGCAGACGGTGGATGAGATCGGCCGTGAGCCGCCCCTCGTCGCTTCCTGGCTGCACGCGGAGTCCCCGGAGCATGCCTTGGAGGACCCTGGCATTGCGCGCCTGCCCCAGGTGCCGCCGGATACGGCGCGCCCTTCGATCGAGCCTGCGCCGCGGCCGCTCCGGCAGCCGGGGGCCGAAGACCTCCAGGGCGGCCTGCAGGCGTCGCGTGGCGACGCGCAGGTCGTGGATCGAGGCGCCGCTCCCCCGCCGCTGGACGCGGCGCCGGGCCTCCAGGACGTCGGCCCCTCGCGCCGCGACGATCCGCCGGACACGCCCGGATTCCTCTCCCGATGTCCTTCCCACCCGACGCCCCACCGTCGATTTCCTCCTCGTCCGCCGCACGCCTGCATCATACCCAAAATCCAGGGTTTAGCCGCCGGGACCACCGAGGATTCGGCTCCGCGCCATGGCTTTGTCACACTTTTGTCACACAGACAGGGGTGGGATTTCGTATACTCGTTCATCTTCAACACCGCAGGAGACCGCGTGGCGCGCAGCAGTCGCTTGCTCAGGCGTGGCAAGCTGATCGTGGTCGAGGGAATCGACGGCTCAGGCAAGAGCACGCAGATCAAGCTGCTGCACAAGTGGCTCGAGGCGCGGGGCCACCGGGTGGTATTCACCGAGTGGAACTCGTCCGACCTGGTGCGACAGGCCACCAAGCGCGGCAAGAAGAAGAACCTCCTGACGCCGACCACCTTCAGCCTGCTGCACGCCACCGACTTCGCCGACCGGCTCACCTACCGGATCATCCCGTACCTGAAGGCGGGGACGACGGTCCTGGCGGACCGCTACATCTATACGGCGTTCGCCCGCGACATCTCGCGCGGCGTCGATCCGCGCTGGGTGCGGGACCTGTATTCCTTCGCCGTGAAGCCGGACGCCGCCTTCTACTTCCGCGTGCCGATCGACGTGGCCGTGGATCGGATCCTGGGGGCGCGGGCCAAGATCAAGTTCTACGAGGCCGGCATGGACCTGGGCCTGAGCCCGGACCCGGTCGAGAGCTTCCGGCTGTTCCAGGGACGCGTCATCGAGGAGTACGACAAGATGACCGGCGAGTACGGCTTCAAGGTGATCGACGGCACGCGCAGCATCGACAGCCAGCAGCAACAGGTGAGGTCCATCGTGGCCCGGATCTACAACGAGACCGGGCTGGCGGAGGCGTCATGACACCCGGCAGGAACGGCGCGAGATACCTGGGGCACGGACTCCCGTACACCGGCATCGAGGACTTGAAGGGGACCCTGATCACCATCGAAGGGACCGACGGCGTCGGTCGCACGACCCAGGTCGCGCTCTTGAAGGAATGGCTGGAGGTGCAGGGGTACGGCGTCATCGAGACCGGCTGGACGCGCTCGGAGCTGATGTCGGAGACGATCGGGGCGGCCAAGGCCGGCCACAACCTGGACCGGCTGACCTTCTCGCTGCTCTACGCCACCGATTTCGCCGACCGCCTGGAGAAGATCATCCTGCCGGCCCTGCGATCCGGGTTCGTGGTCCTGGCCGACCGGTACGTGTTCACGGCCTTCGCCAGAAGCATCGTGCGCGGGGCCGACCCGGACTGGATCCGGAACGTGTTCGGCTTCGCGCTCGTCCCGGACCTCACCCTCTATCTCAAGATCGACGCCGACACCCTGGTCCCCCGCATCCTGCGCACGCGCGGGATCGACTACTGGGAGGCCGGGATGGACATGCACCTGGGGACCGACCTGTACGAGTCGTTCCGCAAGTACCAGTGGCGCCTGATCCGCGAGTACAACCGGATGGCGCGCGATCTCGACTTCATCACCGTGGACGCCACGCTCGGCATCGAGGAGATCCAGGCGCGCATCCGCCGGCCGGTGCAGGCGCTCCTCGACTCCCGCCGGGTGCGGGCGCTGTCCACCAGCCTCGATCGGCTGAGGCCTCTCCTGTTCGAGGCCGAAGAGGACGACGCGGCCGGGCCCGAAGCCCCCTCGTCGGCGGGCGGCCTGCAGGTGCCGGCCGACCTCGGGCCCGGTGAAGCGCCGGCCCGCGCGGCGCGCGCCCCCGGCCAGGACTGATCCCCCCGCGACCCGCGCGCGATGCAGGTCTACCTCCTCCGCCACGCCATCGCCGAGCCCCGCGATCCGGAGCACTATCCGGTGGACGCCGACCGTCCGCTCACCGGCACCGGCGCTCGCCGGATGGCGCGGGCCGCGCGCGGCCTGCGGTCGCTCGGCTTGCGCTTCGATCTGGTCCTGACGTCTCCCCTGGTCCGCGCCCGTCAGACCGCCCGGCTCGTCGTTCCCCTGTTCCGGCCGCGTCCGCCCCTGCGCGCCCTGCGTCCCCTGTCGCCCGGGGGCGGGGCGGGCGGCGTCTTCGCCGCCCTGTCGGAGGTCCCCGCGGACGCGGCGGTCCTCCTGGTCGGCCACGAGCCGGACCTCGGGCGCCTGGCCGCCGCCATGCTCCTCGATCCGCGCGCCGATCTGCCGATCGAGTTCAAGAAGGGCGGGATCTGCCGGATCGATTTCGAGGGGGCGCCGCGCCCGGGCGGAGGACGCCTGGTGTTCCACCTGGCGCCGCGCATCCTGCGACGCCTGGGCGGTTCGGCGTAGGCGCCTGACCGGGCATTAGGCCGGGCTCCTGCGCTCCAGTTGTCACGTCCCGGTCACCCGCACGGCACGAGGTCGTCCGCACCCTCGTCCAGGATGGACCGTCCGTGGAGGTTCGGGCGTGTCGACCCTGTTCCACGATCGCGAGAGTCCCCGGTC
>DATNEZ010000142.1:0-7863 GCA_035606645.1 Binatia bacterium | reverse complement strand
ATCCGGACCTGGCGCTCTTCGGTCGCTACTGCGTCTCGCGTCGCCTGCGGGACGAAGGATTCGAATTCGCGTTTCCCGACCTGGGGCCGGCGCTGCAGGATCTATGCACAGCGGGGGGATCCTCTGTCCCGCTCTGAGGCTGATTTCAGCGTAGCGCCTGCCGATCATCTTCGGAACCACACGCCGGAGTCGCTGTGCCTGTCCCGACCCGACTTGCGCCTCGACCCCGGCCTGGCGAACCGGATCGTCACGCGCCTGGTCGCCGAGGACCGCGACGACCTGGAAGGGGTACGCGGCCTCTCGAAGGCGGCCCGGGAGGCCCTCCTCCACGGAAGCCGCACCTCGCGGCTCGAGGTCCTCGACCGGCGCCGCAGCGCCGTCGACCCCTTCGTCAAGTACCTGTTCCGATCCGCCGGGGAGTCGTTCGAAGCGGTGCGCATCCCGCTGCTCAAGCCGCGCTGGAGCGTCTGCGTCTCGAGCCAGGCCGGCTGCGCCCTGGCCTGCGCCTTCTGCGAGACCGGGCGGCTGGGCTTCACCCGCGACCTGGAGGCCTGGGAGATCGTCGAGCAGGTCCTGACGATAAGGCGCGAGGGGCCCGAGCGGCCGGTCACGAGCGTCGTCTTCCAGGGGCAGGGGGAGCCGTTCCAGAACTACGACCAGGTCATCCGCGCCGCCCGCATCCTGCAGCACCCCTGCGGCGGCCGCATCCGGGGACGGAACATCACCATCTCGACAGTCGGGATCCTGCCGATGATCGAGCGCTACACCGCGGAGGGGCATCCGTACAGGCTGATCCTGTCCCTGACGTCGGCGTTCGACGAAAGGCGGTCGGGCCTCATCCCGGCCGGCCGGCGGTACGGCGTCGCCGAGCTGGCCGCCGCCGTCCGGAGGCATGCCGAAAAGGCCGGGGACCGCGTGAACCTGGCCTGGGTCCTGATGTCGGGCGTCAACACCGGGGAGGACGAGGCGGACGAGCTCGCGCGCCTGTTCCGCGGCGCGCCGGTGCGCCTGTCGATCATCGACGTGAACGACCCGACCGGGACGTTCCGGCGCGCCGGGGACGCCGAGCGGGGGGCGTTCCTGACCGCCCTCGGCAGGCGCGGCCTCGGGTTCGTCAGGCGCTACTCCGGCGGGCCCGACATCCACGCCGCCTGCGGCATGCTCGCCTCGAACGCCCGGGGCGGCGCAGGTGCGGTAGAATGGCCTCTCAACCAACGGTGAGCCCGGGAAGGAAGGCGGCCATGGCGGTCCGGAAGCTGCGCAACTACGTGAACGGCGAGTGGGTTGAACCGTCGCGCGCCGGCTGGGTCGACGTCGAGAATCCATCCACGGGCGCTATCCTCGCCCAGGTCCCCCTGTCCGGAGCGGCCGACGCCGATGCCGCCATCGCCGCGGCCCACAAGGCCTTTCCGGCCTGGGCGTCCACCCCGGTCGACAAGCGGGTCGCCCCCCTGTTCCGGCTGGCGGCCATGATCCGCGACAACCGGGAGACGATCGCCCGCCAGATCACCGAGGAGAACGGCAAATCGCTCCCCGACGCCCGCGCCGAGGTCGACCGCACGCTCGAGAACGTCGAGACCGCCTGCGGCATGCCGGTGATGCAGCAGGGGGACAAGCTGATCGGCGCCGCCCCGGGCATCGACGGCGAGGTGATCCGCCTGCCGATGGGCGTGTTCACCATGATCGCGCCGTTCAATTTCCCCGGCATGGTCCCCTTCTGGTTCATCCCGTACGCCCTGGCGAGCGGCAACACCTACGTGGTCAAGCCCTCGAAGCAGGTGCCCGTTACCCTGCAGCTGCTCGCCGGCTACATCGACGCCTGCGGCTTCCCGAAAGGGGTATTCAATCTGATAAATGGCGACCGCGTCGTGGCGGAGGCCTTCATGGCCCACCCGGACGTGCGCGGCGTGTCGGTCGTCGGCTCGACCCCCACCGCCCGGATCATCGCCTCGACCTGCGCCCGGAACAACAAGCGCTTCCAGGCGATGGGCGGCGCCAAGAACCATCTCGTGGTGATGCCCGACGCCAAGATGGACGACGTCATCCGCAACATGGTCACCTCGGGGTACGGCTGCGCCGGCCAGCGCTGCATGGCCTCCTCGGCCATCGTCTGCGTCGGCGACAAGACCTATCGCGACGTGGCCGATCGCTTCGTGCGCGCTTCGCGCGAAGTGGTCGTCGCGAACCCGCTCGATCCGAAGGTCGCCGACCAGGCAATGGTGATGGGCCCGGTCATCTCCGCCAAGGCGAAGGACTTCATCCTCAAGATGATCGACACCGGCATCCGCGAGGGGGCCACGCTGGCCCTCGACGGCCGGGGGGCGAACGTGCCCGGCTGCGAGAAGGGGCACTTCATCGGCACCACCGTGTTCACCGACGTCAAGCCGGGCATGGAGATCCACAAGACCGAGATCTTCGGGCCGGTGCAGGTGGTCCTCAAGGCGTCGACGCTCGACGAGGCCATCCGGATCGTGAACGACCACGAGTACGGCAACGGCGCCTCGATCTACACTCAGAACGGCTACTACGCGCGCAGGTTCAAGCTCGAGGCTCAGGTGGGGATGGTCGGCGTCAACGTCGGCATCCCCGCCCCGGTCGCCTACCTGCCGTTCGGCGGCATGAAGTCGTCGCAGTTCGCCGACATCAAGGCGCAGGGCAGGGCGGTCGTCAACTTCTTCACGCAGGACAAGATCGTGACCGAGCGCTACTGGCCCGAAGCCTGAGCGCGGCTGCCGACCCGGTTGAGGTAAGATTTCCCGGCAGTCATTTCATCCCACGGAGGGAACGCCGCATGTCGGAAGCCGTCAGCGGACTGAAGCTGGGACAAATCGTCCCCGAATTCGAGCTCGAGACCTACGATCCCGTCAAGGATGACTTCGGCAAGTTCCGCCTGCAGGACCAGATCGCCGGAAAGCGGTGGACGGCCCTGTTCTTCTATCCTGCCGATTTCACCTTCGTCTGAGCGACCGAATTCGCTGCTCTGGCAGAGCAGCACGAGCGGTTCGTGAAGATGGGGTGCGACATCATCACGGTCAGCGCCGACACCAAGTTCGTCCACCTGGCCTGGAAAAAGAGCGAGAAGGAGCTGGCGGGCGTCCGTTACCCGATGGCTTCCGACCCGACCGGCAGGATCGGACGGATGTTCGGCGTCTACGACGAGAATACCGGCCTGAACCTGCGCGGAACGTTCATCATCAACCCCGAGGGGAAGCTGCTCAACTCTGAGGTGAACTTCTACAACCTCGGCCGCAACATCGACGAGATGATGCGCAAGTTCAAGGCCAACATCTACATGACCCGGAAGGCCAACGAGGCCTGCCCTTCCAAATGGAAGGACGAGGGCGACAAGACGCTGGTGAACCCCGGCGCCAAGATGGTCGGCAAGGTCCACGAAGCGCTGAATTCCTGACACACCCTTCGGGACGAAGCGTGCGCCCGGTCGCGTCGGTCTGCCTTCTCCTGGCCTGCGGCGTCGCCGCTCCGATGGCCGCTCTCGCCGCCACCGAGGAGGTGGCGGTCCTGTCGACTCCCCAGGGGGAGATCGTCTGGCGGTTCCTCGATGGGGACGCGCCCGGGCACGCCGCCTACGTTCGCGACCTGATCCGCCGGGGCTTCTACGACGGGACGACCTTCCACCGGGTCATCCCGCATTTCGTCGTCCAGGGCGGGGATCCGAACTCGAAGAACGCCGACAGGGCGGATGACGGCGAGGGAGAGGGCGACCGCAGGCTCAAGGCGGAGTTCAGCACGACCCTGCACTACCGGCCGGGGACGGTCGGCATGGCGCGGGACGCCGATCCCGATTCGGGCTCCTGCCAGTTCTTCATCGCCCTCGAGAACATCCCCCGCCTCGACGGGCGCTACACGATCTTCGGCGAGGTCGTCGCCGGCCTCGACGTGGCCCGCCGCATCGCGGACCTGCCGCGCGATCTCAACGACAACCCTCTCGATCCGGTCCGGATCACGGCGCGCCTGGAGAAGCGGAAGGTCCCGGGCGACATCGTGTCCCGCCGGGCGGGGGACGCCTCGGGCGAGGTGCTCACCGGCCCCGGCAAGCCGAGGCCCTACGATCCGGGAAACGTCCTCTGGAAGGCCCCGGCGATGGAAACGGCCGCGGCCTCGGGCGGCGGCGCATCCGGAGGGGCGGCGCGGCTCGAGCTGGCCGTGGCCGAGGACGGCGCCGTGCTCGACGTGCGCTTCCCGGCGATCGCGACACCCGGCGCGGCTCGCCTGCGATCGACGGCGCTCGGCTGGAGGTTCCGGCCGGCGTCCTACGACGGGAAGCCGCGCAAGGTCCGCTTCGAGATCGGCGGCGACGGCCAGGGGATCCTCCCGCCCACGAGCCCGGGGTTCCCCGTCGAGCCCGGGGACGGGATCGTCCAGCCACGTCCCGCCCCGCGCGTCGTCCTGCCGCCCGGCCGGAAGCCTCCGGCGAAGCCATCGCGACTGCGGCTGACCATCGACGAGTCGGGCCAGGTCACCGACGCCGCGCTCCAGTCGGGCTGCGGCGAGGCCGACCTCGACACAGCGGCCGTGGCGGCCGCCCTCGCCCTGTCCTTCGCGCCGGCCACGCGGCCGGCGCCGGCCGGGGGGGATCCGCGGCCGGTCGCGGTCTATCTCGACGTCGAGGCGCGATTCGTGGAAGCTGCATCGGACTGAAGAGACGCAAGGAGGGATAGCCATGTCTTTCGGGATTTACATCATCGGCTACATCATCCTGATCACCGGTCTGGCGATCGGAGCCTACATGCTCCACGTGCCTCAGAAGTGGATCGGCGTGGGGGTCATCTGCCTGATTGGCGTGGCGATCATCCACGGCGTGACGGCGACCCGACAAAAGGACCGGTCGTCCTAGCCCCGCTCGAAGATTTCCCTGGAGATGATCGGGCGCGACGAGAACCGGCCGATGACGCTCTGGAAAGGGCTATGGCTCGCCTGGCTGATCGCCGTGCTGCCGCGCCTGGCGTTCGTCGCAGCGTTTGGATACCACCCGGACACCCTGCTCGCTCCGGATCACGAATACTGGTACCCCCTCTATCGCGGCCTCGCCCCGCTGTTGTTCATGGCAAGCGGAAAGCGGCCGGCGATCGACCTGGGGATCCACATCGTCCTGGCCGCGATGATCGGCCCGGTCGTTTACCTGCTGGCCCGCAGGCTGGGGTTGCCCCCCGCGGCCCGCTGGCTGGCGGTCGTCGCCGTGGCGCTGCTTCCCTACTACGTTTCGATGGCCGGCAACCAGCCGCAGGCAGGGCTGACCGTCCCGGCATTCGCGGCGGTGCTGCTTCTGTTCACGGACTGGATATGGAATGGATTCCCGATCGGGCAGGGGATCCTGGTGGCTCTTTCGAGCGTGCTGCTCGTGACCCTCAGACCGAATGCGACGGTCACCCTTGCGTGCCTCTTTGCCGTCGCGTGCGTGGTGGGCGTGCGCGCCGATCGGGCCTCCGTCGGCGCGGGCGGGCGCCGGGTCGCCCTGTCACGGGTCGTCGCGTGCCTGATTGCCACAGGAGTGTTCCTGGCCGCCTGGTCCTGGATCAATCAACGATCCACGGGGCGATTCTCGCCGTTCCCGAACATCGGCGGCTACAACCTCTTCGTCGGCAACAATCCGCACGTCGGCGACTACGCGGGCCGGTACGACTTCGACTCTCTCGAGGATTTTCTGCTCCGCCAGAATCTCATGGAGGCCCCCACAGCGGACGACAGGGGCCGGATCGAGGTGGATCGAAGACTGGCACGGGAAGCCCTCGACTACATCGCCGATCATCCTCTGCAGACCCTGAAGAACGCCGGCTTCAAGAGCCTTCGCTACTGGGATCTTCGACTTGAAAAAGCCGACAGGAATCCCTTCCTGTGGAACCTCGCCTACACCCTTCCCTATGTGTGCCTGGTCGTCCTGTCGCTGGTCGGAATCAGGGCCATGTGGAGGGCCAGGTTGTTTCTACCGCTGGCGATCCTGCTGGGCGTGATTCTGTCGTACTGGCTGCCTCACGCGATCTATTACGGAACGATCCGGATGCGGATGACGACCGAGTTCGCTCTCATCCTGCTCGCGGCCTTCGCCTTCGCCGGAGCGGATCCCGCCCTCAGCCCCGCTCGAAGATTTCCTTCGCGATGATCAGGCGCTGGATCTGCGAGGTCCCCTCGTAGATCTGGAACACCTTCGCATCGCGCATCAGCTTCTCGACCGGATACTCGCGCGAGAAGCCGTAGCCGCCGAAGACCTGAACCGCGTTGAGGGCCGTCTCCATCGCCGTGTCGGCGGCGAACGCCTTGGCAAAGGCGGCCTCCTTGGTGTTGCGCTCCCCCTTGTCGATCTTCCAGGCCGACTGCCAGACCAGGAGGCGGGCCGCCTCGATCTTCATCGCCATGTCCGCGACCATGAAGGCGACCGACTGGTGCTTGTGGATCGGCACGCCGAACGCCGAGCGCTCCCTGGCGTAGCGGACCGCGTGCTCCATGGCCGCGCGGGCGAGCCCGACCGCGGCGGCCGACACCACCGGCCGGCTGTGATCGAAGGCCGACATCGCCAGGAAGAACCCCTTCCCCTCTTCGCCCACCAGGTTGGCCTTGGGCACCTTGACGTCGTTGAAGGTGATGGCCCGCGTGTCGGAGGCGCGCTGGCCGAGGTTCTGCTCCTTCTTGCCGACCTCGATGCCCGGCGTGTCGGCCGGGACGATGAAGGCGCTCATCCCCTTGTACCGCTGCGACGGGTCGGTGTAGGCCACCACGAAGTACCAGTCCGCGACGCTGCCGTTGGTGATCCACATCTTCGATCCCTTCAGCACGTACTCGTCGCCGACCTTCTTCGCCACCGTCTTGATCCCCTGGACGTCGGAGCCGGCCTGCGGCTCGGTCACGCAGTAGGCGGCGAACTTGAACTCCTTCGTCATGGGGGTCAGGAAGCGCTTCTTCTGCTCGTCCGAGCCGCCGACGATGACCGGCGCCTCGGCCAGCGTGTTCGCCTCCATCGCCGTGCCGATGCCGGTGCAGCCCGAGGCCACCTCCTCGGCGATCAGGCAGCCGTCCACGACGCCCAGGCCGGGACCGCCGTACGCCTCGGGGATGTGCGTGTTCATGAGGCCGAGGTCCCAGGCCTTCCTGCAGATCGCGCGCGGGAACTCGCCGGTCTGGTCATGGTGCGCCGCCTGGGGGCGGATCTCCTTCTCGGCGAACTCGCGCGCCAGATCCCTCAGCTGCTTCTGCTCGTCGGTCAGGGAGAAATCGATCATGCGCCTCCCGCTTCTCGGTGGAAACACCATGCCGCCGGGCGCGTCCGCACGCCCGGCGGCGATTATGGTGCCCGCCAGCGCAAGGGTCAAGGCTCCGGAGGATCTCCGGGCCCCGTCCCGGCGCGGCCTACTTCGGCTTCGCGACGCTCTTCATGAACTCGGCGCTGCGCCTCCCCATCTCCTCCGGCGCGACGTCTTCCGTGTGGGTGGCGATGCCCCAGTGGTGGCCGAAGGGATCGACGACCTTTCCGAAACGGTCCCCCCAGAACATGTCGGTCACCGGCATGGTCACGCTCGCGCCGGCTTCCACGGCGCGCTTGAAGACCGCGTCGACATCGGGAACGTAGAGGAAGGTCGAGCCGGTCGCGATCCCCCCCGTGGAACCCGGAGACTTGAGTTTCGGCGCCATGTCCGGATTCTCGTCGGTCACGAAGATCATCGAGTTTCCGATCTTGACCTCGGCGTGCATGATCCGGCCGTCGGGGGTCGGCATGCTCATCACGGTCTCGGCGCCGAAGGCCTTCGCGTAGTACTCGAGGGCGCGTTTCGCGTCCTTCACCACCAGGTACGGAGTGACGGTGTGGTAACCCTCCGGAACCGGCTTGACGTCCTTTTTCGGCATGGTGTCCTA
>DATNEZ010000118.1:0-2773 GCA_035606645.1 Binatia bacterium | reverse complement strand
TGGGGTCCGGATCGTCTACACCTCCGCCGCCCTGTCGCTCGCCGCCCTCGAGCTGCTCGTCCGGCTCGATCGGGACCTGCTGCCTTCCGATCTCGTCCAGATGGAGCTCGATCTGCCCGACGACCTGCGAGAGGAGCGAATCGAAGCGGCCACGCTCCCATCCGCCTGGAGACGTTACCCGGCGCCCGCGGCGCTCCAGCGCATCGGTGCGGCGTGGCTCGCACGCGGGACGACCGCCATCCTGCGGGTCCCGTCCGCCGTCATCCCCGAGGAGGACAACTACCTGCTCAACCCGATGCACCCGGCGATCGAGCGGGTCAAGGTCGTCGGCCGGCGGGCGTTCATCCTGGACCTCCGCCTGGGGAAGTAGTGGAGAAGAGCAGGGAACTTTCAGGGTCGAGGCCTGTCCAATCCTTCGAGCCCGGGAACCGGGCCCCTATGGAGGTGGACGACCATGACCCGCTCTTCAAGAACGCTTCTGCAATCGCTCTTCGCCCCGGTCCTGCTTCTGGCCGCGGCGCTCGCCCCCGCCGGCAACGCGCTGGCCCTCGATCGCGGGGGGTACTCGATGGAGGTCCTGATCGGCGGGACCCCGGTCCATGAATACGCCGCCCGCGGGACCAGCTACGTCGAGGCCCTGAAGAACCGCGAGTACTCCGTGCGGCTGACCAACCGGACCGCCGGGCGGATTGCCGTCGCCCTGTCGGTCGACGGCCTGAACTCGATCGATGCCAGGACGACCACCGCCCGGGACGCCAGGAAATGGATCCTGGGCCCGTACGAGTCGATCACGCTCGACGGCTGGCAGGTCTCCTCGTCGATCGCCCGCCGCTTCTTCTTCACGACCGAGGAGAAGTCGTACGGGAGCTGGCTCGGGAAGACGAAGAACCTCGGCCTGGTCGCCGCGGCCGTGTTCCGCGAGAGGCAGCCGATCCCCATCTACAGCGGTCCGATGTACGGGATGCCGATCCCGCAGCGCGAGGAGCGCGGGTCCCGGGACGGTGAATCGAACCGCGCGCAGGCCCCCTCCGAGCCGTCGGCGGGAGACGAGTCGATGGCTGCCCCCGCGCCGCCGGCCGCCAAGGCCGCGCCCTTGGGGGATCCAGACGGCTACGCGATGGGAGGGATCAAGGAGCAGAAGAAGCCCGACGATCTTGCCGCGACCGGCATCGGGCAGGAGACCAGCCACCCGGTCCAGCAGGTCTACTTCGATGCCGAGGACGCCCCGAGCACCGTTCTCGAGCTGCGCTACGAGTATCGCGACAGCCTGGTCCGCCTCGGCGTCGTGCCGCCGCACTACGCGTACCAGGACTCCCTGTCCCGCCGGGAACGGGCTCGCGGTTTCCAGGAGCCGGGCTTCGCCCCCGACCCGTTCCGCAGCGATTCTCCCCGCCGCCGGGACCGGTGAGCGCGGGTCCTGGAGGGGCGGTGTCGTCGCAGGCCGTGCCGGCGGGAGCGGCGGTACAATGGCCTCACGACGATGCCGCCCCGAATCCGCGTCCTGCCGTCCGCTGTCGTGCCGATGGTCCTGCTCGCGGCCTGGCTCGCGGCGCCGGCCGCACGGTCTGCGCCGCCGGCCGGGCCGGACGCCCCCGACCCGGGCTGGCGCATGGGTCCCGTCCGTTACATCCTGGTCGTCAAGGAAGACCAGGCCTACAAGGCGCTCAGGACGGACGACGAGCGGGCCGCCTTCATCGAGTCGTTCTGGGCGGCGCTCGATCCCACGCCGGGGACGGACGAGAACGAGAGACGGATCGAGTTCTGGAAGCGCGTCGAAGACTCGACCCGGATGTTCCGCGAGGGGATGAGCCCGGGATGGAAGTCGGACCGGGGGAAGTTCTACATCCTGCTCGGCCCGCCCGACCAGCGCCTGACGTTGGGGCTGTGGGAGGAATGGATGTATGTGGCCCTGCCGACGCCGGAGGCGGACCCGGAGGTGACCGTCAAGTTCCGGCGGAACAGCGAGGGGGAGTTCCACGTGGGGAACTCGAAGCTCGAGTACTGGGACCCGGCCCAGGAGTCCGCCGGCCCGGCCGCGGGGGATACGTTTCTCGCGATTCGGGCGGCGAACGGCACCAAGGAAATGTCGAAGGGGCGCATCCGGATGCCGGCGCTGCAGGCGCACGTCGCGGTCGGTTTCGTCACGGCCCCGCTGGACCACCGGCTCCGCATCGATTTCTACAAAGTGAAGAAGGGCTCGACCCGGGTCGTCGTGACGCTCGCCCTTCCGAAGCCGCAGTTCAAGACAGAGGACGCCGGGTTCCAGCCCCCCGACATGACGCTCTCGGTAGCCATCGATGATCCGAAGAAGGGGAAGCCGGTGGGCAGCTACTCCGAGCCGATGCGCCTGGTGGCGGGCGCGTCGACCCGGATGGATCGGCCGATCGTGATGCAGGGCTCCTTCACCATCGAGCCGGGGGCCTACCGGGCCGCGCTCAACATGATGGACAAGAGGAGCCATCGCGGCATCAGTCGCAGCGAAGTGATCGAGGCGCCCGACTTCGGCCGCGGCCTGGCGCTCAGCTCCATCGCCCTCGGGCGCCTGCGCGACGAGCCCGCGGGAGGACCAGGCGCGGGCGCGGCCGCCCCGGGCGGAGCGGGTTCGGGCGGGGCCGGGGATGCGGCGGGCGCGGCGTTGATCCCCGAGCCGGACTCCGTCTTCCGCGCGGGCGAGTCGATCCTGCTCGCCTACGAGGTCTACGGCGCCAGCCGCGACGGAGGGGCGAAGCCGGACCTCGACGTGGAATACACGTTCTTCGTCGAGACGGAGACC
>DATNEZ010000105.1:0-2018 GCA_035606645.1 Binatia bacterium | reverse complement strand
TCTGTTCGCGCTCCCCCTGGTGAGCCTGGTCGGCGGCTTCGACCTGAGCCCCATGATCGCGAGGCTCTTGCTCGAGAAGGGGGGCATCGGCTCGGTCATGCCATTCTTCCTGAGGCACTGGAACGTCGACGGGTGGGTCTCGAACCAGGGAATGCTCGTGCCGAGCATGTTCGCCAGCTTCTACTGGGTGCCCCATGCCGTGGCGGCCCTGGTGGTCTTCCTCGTGGCCCTCTCGTGTCTTCGGCGGACCTCGTACGGTCCAGCGGCCCCGGCGGTGGCGGGAGCCTGCCTCGCGTCGATGGCGGGCTACAACGGTTACGTGGCCCTCGCGGGAGGGGCGACCCTGGCGGTGCTGGGCGTCCTGGATCTCGTCCGATTCGTCTCCTCCCGGTCGCGGGAGGGGCGCGACATCCTTCTGCGAAGTGTTCTGGCCGGAGGGCTCGCCGTCCTGCTCGGACTGCCGGTCCTGAAGCTCTACCTCGGGAGCGCCGGTGCGACCGCCAAGTTCCGCTGGGCGGGCCTGAGCCCGCTCATCCCTGTGCAGATGATCCTGGAGTTCGGGCCGGCGCTCTTCCTGGGGCTGGCCGGGCTCGTGGCGGCCTGGCGTGTAGAGAAGGTCCGGGACGGGCTGATCCCTTTCTTCGTGATGGGGGCCGTGAGCCTGCCCGCCGTCTGCCTGGTGGCGTCGACCGGCGAGAACAACGACCTCGCGATGCGGATGTCCATGTTCCTGTGGATCGTCCTGGCGGTCTGCAGCGGGCTCTTCCTGGGGCGCCTCTTCCCCGCGCGCGGGGCCCCGGCGCGAGAGACCCGCTGGGCCCGGGGGGCGTCGCTTGCCGCTCTGGGGCTCGGCGCCCTCTCGGTGGCCTGGTTCGCGGTCGGCGCATCGGTGGCCAAGCCGTCACTTCCCTCGGACGAGGTGGCCGCCGGACGCTGGATCCGGTCCCAGGTCAGGCCGGGAGGACTGGTCCAGGCCTCTCCGCTTCGGGACAATCCGGACCTGGTCTACCTGGGCGGCCATCCTGCGGTCCTCTCGGACACCTGGGCGGCTCGACTGTTCTACTCGGACCCGGAGGTGTATGCCCGCCGGATGGCGGCGCTTCTGGAGGCGTTCCGGACCGACGATTCGGCCGCGGCGTGCGCCGGCCTCCGTTCGCTGCACGTGGAAGCGGTCGTCGTGGGGCCTCCGGAGGTGCAGGACTTTCCCCGGCTGGCGCGGCCGGAGCTGTGGCCCTGCCTCTCGGAGGCCTGGCGGCGGGACACCTGCACGGTATACAGACTGTCGCCGTAGCGGCGGGGTCAGTCGACCTGGATGCTGGTGTTCGCGAACTCCACGGGAAGAGCCTCGCTGGTCGCTCCGCGCACGCTCGAGTTCTCGAAGGTCAGATCGCTCCGCCCTCGTCCGACCGCCCGGAAATCCAGGACCACGAGGCTCCCGGAGCCGGTGAACGACCGGGACGTGCCGATCAGGGCCAGCCCGACGGCCAGGTCGCCCGGGCGCTCCGGATTGACCGACGCCAGAAGCAGCGGCTCGAGCGAGCTGGACACGAAGGCCGGCCCGGTGCGGGCCCCCAGGAACTCGAGGAGGGCGGGGTCGAACTTGAGATGAAAGGGGACGCTGGTGACCTTTTCGCCTCCGGTCAGGACGACCCGCACGGTCAGGACCTTTCCGTAGGCGACCTCCGGCGCGTTCGGGACGAGGCTCAGACGAGGCGCGCCGGCCTCGGGGGGGCGGTCCGAATCCGGAGAGGGATCGGACGTGTCCTCCTCGGGCCGGGGAGCGGGGGAATCGGCCGGCTGGGGCGGGGTCTCCGTGGCAGGTGCGGCCGCCGGAGCCTGGACGAACAGGCTGCGCACCCAGCTCAGCGGGCCCGTAGTCGAAGGGGGCGGTGGGGCGCCCGGCGCGCTACCGCTCCCCGCGGCCGGAGATCCGGGCTGCGCGGCAGGGGGGCGTACGGGCGCGGCGCTCTCGGAGCGGCTGGAGAGTCTCGTGGGGTCGGCACCCTCCGTGCGAGCGG
>DATNEZ010000261.1:0-7810 GCA_035606645.1 Binatia bacterium | reverse complement strand
TGGTCACCGATCGCGCCTGCGCCGGCGCGGCAGGGACGTTCCGGGGCCCCAATACCACCTGTCCTCCCGTGCCGGCGTGTCCGGTCGCGCCCAGCAACGACGAGTGCGCCAACGCGATCGCGATTCCCTACACCTTCACGTCCGGATTCGAGCCGCCGGCGGACAATACGAACGCGACCAACTCCCCCTGGTTCCGGCCGCCGTCGCAGCAGGATCCCCCGTACAGCTGCAGCGATCACAAGGTGTTCAGCGGCCCTTACGGAAGCGGGACGATCTGGTACTCCTATACCGTGCCGACGGGCGGGGGGCGCTCCATCATCCTCAGCACGCAAAAGGCCGCCCAGTTCTATCCGCTGGGAGGAGGCGCGGGGGACACGAGGATCGCGATGTACTTCTCTTCGAGCGGCACTTGCAGCACCCTGCAGGAGGTGGCGTGCGCCGACAACATCGCCGGGGACAACTCGTGGTCGGGATACTACGCCCCCTTGCGATACAACAATCCGGCGCCCGGCAAGTACTACATCCAGCTGTCCACGGTGTTCAACGTCGATCGCGGACGGACCTACCTGACCGTGACCGATCCGGCCGTGCCGACGACCACTTACTCGAACCAGCCCAGGATACCGGCGGTGACACCCTGGGGAATTGTCTTCATGACGCTGGTGCTTCTGGGAGCAGGAGCGGCCCTGCTTCGCTTGCGATAGAGGGTCGCAGATGGTCGCAGGATCTACTTGACAGTTTCGACTTAGAAGTGTATTCGGTCACCAGACTGCTTCACTAGAAATCGTCGCGAAGAACTTGAGAGGCCCGTACACCCCTCTCAGGGATCGAGTCACGGGATGCATACGCCCGGAATCTCGTTCACGGCGGCGTTTCGAAAAGCCACCGTCGTCCGTCGCCCCGCGATTCGCGTCGCGGAGCGGACGGCCTGCATCCCATGACCCGCATCGACCCCCTGCCGAAGCCGCTGGACTCCGGACGGTGTCGCTCGTCCCCGACTCAAGGTGTCACGGAAACGACCGCCCTGCCGCAGGAGGACCCAGCCGATGGAACCCAGACGCGCGTTCGTCGTCGTATGCCTGTGCCTGCTTGGGGCACTCGGAGTGAGCTTCGCTGTGCCGTCGACGCTCGAAGAAGATTACGTAGGCAAGCATGGTTGGCTCCCTATTAACCTATTCGGAGATGTCACCATCCAGCAGCAACACCAAAACTGGCATGCGCGGGAGGCGAACTTCGATTCTAACGTCAGGGGGAAGGAATTCCTGGAGTTTCATCGCGAGTTCCTGGCTCAGTCCGATGACTTCAGGATCTATGGCAGTGACAGTCCGGTTCCGGCGGCCGGTGACGTCGACCCTGACCCGGTGGTGACCCCTGTTTTGGCCCAGAGCTATCTGGGTCAAACCGCTCCCCTCAACTCCCCTGCCCGTGTGAAGTTCGGGCGCAGCGGGTCACCTTGTACGCGAGACTCCAACCACCAGATCGACGACCCTCCGCACGGTGCGTGCAACACGAACACCGCCTTCTGGACCGAGCGCGACGGGAACCTGAGGTTGGGGACCAAAAAGTTCCATCTCTACACGACGGCTAACGAGCTCGGAGCGAACATCCTGCCCTTCCACACCAATGGACACGGCGCCATCGGAAGGCATGGTCCCTCTGACATGATCATTCCGGCAACTTCCACAAAGGACCCGGCCTTCTATCAGTGGCACAAGAACATCGACAATATCTACGCGGACTGGGCGATCGGTCAATACCGGATGGTCGGTCCGGAGAACCTCCTGAGTTTCAGAGGGATGCCGATTTTCTTCAGCGTGGCCGCGGGCTCGCAGGGATCTGCCATCGTTCAAAATGCATTGTATGAGCGCAGCCGCGGCGATGCCTATCTAGGAGTCTACCCCACTCCCCCCCCAGCGGAGTATGGCGCCAAACCGCGTATCGGATCCGACATTTATGTCGCTCGTGACCGTGACAAAGGCACCACCCCCGGCACCGACTACATGAACCTGGTCTACGCCACCGGCACGCGCGTCTGGGGCTCGTCGACGACACCGCCGCAGGCCTGGGACATCGACGCGTGGTCCATCCTCAACTCGAAGTCGACCCAAAGCAGCTGGCAATTCTCGGTCTCGAAGGACTCCGCGGGCCTCATGAATACCGCCGTCGTCGCGCGGACCCCCGGCAAGAAGGGAGGCGACCTGTTCGAATCGTGCGCCCTCGGCACGAACGTGTTGTTGCGCTCATACGACACACTGGGACTCGCCGATACCGACGAGCTCGACGCGCTCGAGTACGATCGGGAGCGGCGAGTGCAGGGAACCAACGACGGCCAGAGCGATCAGATCGACGACAGGCCCAGGCAGTGGTTCTCGCTCCTCTCCACTACAATCAACAACGTTCAGGCTTTCTTCCACGGCCGCTCCCTCAACCCAACGCCAATGACAGTCGGTCCAGGCGACATCCTGCGTTTCGACGAGAATGGAGATCTCGTCATCGACGTTCGTGGAGTGGTTGATCTCGATCTCGCTGCGGGAGACGACCTGGATGCCCTGGTGCTGGTCGACGTCAACGGGGGCAACACGCTCACTTCGGGCGACCTGGTCTACTATTCATTGTCCGCGCAGAGCACGTCCGTGCAGAATGGGATTTTTTCGGCCGCGGACGTCCTCTGTAAGACAATGGGTCCTACAAATCCTCCAAATCTTCCATTCGCCGCGTGCCCTGGTCTGAACGGCGCCGTCGCGGTTTCCGCCAACCAGCTGGGCCTGGCGTCGAACGATGACCTGGACGCCCTCGACGTGCGGCTGGATGGTGGTTGCCTCCCTCCGGTAGGCGGCCCGGCTCCCCCTCCGCCAACCCCCGTCGGCGCCTGCTGTGGTTTCAGTGGCCAGCCGTGCGCAGAGGGAAAGACGGAATCCGAGTGCACGACTGCGGGCGGCGCCTGGGCCGGGGAGGACTCGGTGTGCGCCACCTCGCTGTGCCCGTCGGCCCCTGGCGCCTGCTGCGCCACGAACGGCAATTGCACCGTGGTCAGCGATCAGGCCTGCTACGATTCGGCCGGCACGTTCCGGGGACCCGGGACCACCTGCCAACCTACGCCCGCCTGTCCGGTCGCTCCCGCCAACGACGAGTGCGTGAACGCGACCGTCATTCCCTACAATTTTGTCTCCGGGTTTCAGCCTCCGGCGAACAACACGACTGCGACCAGACCGCATTATTCCCTGCCGCAGGATCCTCCCTATAGCTGCATGGATCACAATGTCTTCGCCGACGCGCGCGGGAGCGGAACGCTCTGGTACTCCTATACCGTGCCGGTCATAGCGGGCTCCGCGCCGGGGCCCGGGCCGGACATGATCCCGGGGCCGGGGCCAAGACGCTCCATCCTCATCACCACGGATCAAGCCGCCCTGCACTATCCCGGCGGGGGGGGCGCGGGGGACACGAGGCTGGCCCTTTTCTACGCCCCGAACGGCAACTGCTCCGTACTGCAGGAGGTGGCCTGCGCCGACAACATCACGGGCGACGGCACGAACCTGGCGCCCTACGCACCCCTCAGGTACGACAGGCCCGTGCCCGGCAGGTACTATCTCCTGGTATCCACGGTGTATAACGTCGATCGTGGAAACACCTACCTGACGGTGTCCGATCCCCCGACGCCGGCGACCTCGTCAATCCCCACGTTCTCGACATGGGGACGCCTGGTCCTGACGCTGGTGCTCATCGGTTCGGGAGCCAGCTTCCTGCTCCGGCGAAGGAGGCCGGCGGTGTAGCGGGAGGACTAGCAGGACTCGAGGAAGCGGACCAGCCGGTCGATCCGGGTGAGCGCCCGCTCCCGTCCGATCAGGACGAGCACGGTGAAAATGCTCGGGCTGACGGCCGTTCCGACGAGGGCGACGCGCAGCGGGTGGATGTAGTCGGCCGGCTTGTCCCCTCTCGATTCGGCCAGCGAGCGCAGCGCCGCCTCGGTGGCGGGCTCGGTGAACGGCTCGACCCGGGCGAGCGTCTCCTGCAGGGCGCGCATGCGCGCCGCGACGGCCGCCGGCCCGCCCGACTTGCCACCCCCCTTCAGGTGCTTCTCGACCGCCTCCGGCCGGTAGTCGAACTCGTCCGACAGGAAAGGGCGGGCGTCGCGCGCGAAGTCGGGCAACCGCTTCGAGCGGGCCTTGAGGGCCTCGAGCACCGCCAGGACCCAGGTCCGGCGAGCCCCGCCCTCCTCGAGGTCCGGTGCCCAGAGCCGCTCGGCCCCGAGCGCCGGCCGGATCATCGCGGCCAGGAGATCCGCGGGCAAGTCGTTGATGTACTGGCTGTTGAGCCACTCGAGCTTCTGCTCGTCGAAGACCGCCCCCTTCCGGTTGATGTCCTCGAGTCGGAAGGCCGCGGTCATCTCCTCGCGGGTCATCTTTTCCCGCCCCTCGCCCGGCGACCAGCCGAGAAGCGCCAGGAAGTTGAACATCGCCTCCGGCAGGTACCCCTGGTCGCGGTACTCGGTCACCGAGACGGCGCCGTGCCTCTTGCTGAGCCGCTTCTTGTCGGGCCCGAGGATGAGCGGCAGGTGGGCGAACCGGGGGGGCGCCGCCTCGGCCGCGCGATACAGGAGGACCTGCTTCGGCGTGTTGCTGATGTGGTCGTCCCCGCGGATCACGTGCGTGACCCGCATCTCGATGTCGTCCGAGACGCACGAGAGGTTGTAGGTCGGAGAGCCGTTGGAGCGCAGCAGGATGATGTCCTCGATCACCGCCGAGTCGAAAGTCGTCGGCCCGTGCACCAGGTCGTCCCAGGCGATCGGCCCGTCGGGGACGCGGAAGCGGACGACCGCCGGCTCTCCTCCCCCATGGCGGCGCGCCGCCTCCTCGGCGGGGACCGCCAGGCAGGCGCGGTCGTACTTCCAGGGGAGTCCGGCCGCCTCGGCCGCCTTCCGCCTAGCGTCCAGGTCGGCCGGGGAGCAGAAACAGAGGTACCCCTTCCCCTGCTCCAGCAGGCGCAGCGCCAGGGCGCGGTGCGTTTCCAGATTGCGCGACTGGAAGAAGGGCCCCTCGTCCCAGCCGATCGACAGCCAGGCGAGCCCCTCGAGGATCGTCCGGACGCTCTCCTCGGTCGAGCGCTCCGTGTCGGTGTCCTCGATCCGCAGGATGAACGTACCCGCGTGGCGCCGGGCGAAGAGCCAGTTGAACAGGGCCGTCCGGGCCCCCCCGACGTGCAGGAAGCCGGTCGGGCTGGGCGCGAACCGGACCCTGACCCCTGCGGATATCACCTGATCGACCGCCTGATCTCCCATGCCAGTCGGGATTTAACCCGATTCCCTCCGGGGAACAAAGCATTTTTTTGATTGCAGTTCCGGGCTTCCGGGGGTATATGGTGATCTCCGTCAGCGAGGGGCCGCCGATGAACTCTGCTTCGCCGCGCCGGGTCGGGTCTCGAGTTCAGCCTCTTATCGCCATAGCCGTACTGGGCCTGGTGGGCCTCATGCTGCCTTCCGGCAAGCCGCCCAGCGCCAAGGCGATCGAGGCGAACCTGCCGGGGACCGTTCCCCAGTCCCCGCCCTACGCCATCGGATTTCCCATCCCGTTCCCCCAGACGGTCGACTACCGGCCGAGACAGGGATCGGTCCTGGCCGCGGACATCAACAGGGACGGCCGTCGCGACCTGGTCGTTTCGGTACCGAACGGCCAGATTCTGGTTCTCAACCCCGACGGCACGCGCCTGCCGGGCTGGCCGCGGACCTTCATGGACCTTCCGCAACCCGCCTACCCGATGGGCGAGCCGGCGATCGGGGACCTCGACGGGGACGGCTCACCCGAGGTCGTCACCTGCGTCGTCTCGGGGACGCCGATGCGGCGCAACTTCCTGTACGCGCTGCGCGCGAACGGCGCCGACCTGCCGGGCTGGCCTATCGAGCTTCGCTCCACCGGCACGGAGTACTACAGCTGCTCGAACGTCGCGACGCTCGTGGCCGACCTGACGGGGGACGGGAGCCCGGAGGTCATCCGCGGGATGAACCGCGGCACGATCCTGGCGTTCAAGGCCGACGGCTCGGCGCTGCCGGGATGGCCGGTGCGGCTCGGTCCGGATCGCGATGGCCGGATCCGCGAGGTCAACGCCGGCATGGTGACGGCCGATCTCGACGGCGACGGTCGCAAGGAGCTGATCTTCGTCGAGTCCTCCCTGGCACCGCGTCTGGCCGTGGTGGGAGGGGACGGACGGATGCTCCCGGGCTTTCCGAAATGGCTGACGGAGATCGTCGACCAGCAGGCTCCCGCCTGCGCCGACCTGAACGGCGACGGCCGCCTCGAGATGGTGCAGGCGACGCTCCCCTTCGAGGGGAACGTCATCGAGCCGCAGCCCGAGCCGAGCCCCGGCGGGCCTTTGGTCCCCGCCGCGGTGCACGTCATCCGCAACGACGGAACGAGCTTCCCCGGGTGGCCGCACCTGCTCCAGGCCGGCGCCCCGTGGGGCTCCGTGGTCACCGACCTGAATTCCGACGGAGTCATGGACATCCTGCAGCAGGACGGCGACGAGCTCCTGGGGCTCGACGAGGAAGGGAACGTCCTTTCGGGGTTCCCCGTGGCGGCGCACCGCGATTTCGTGCGCTCGCAGTTCGTCGAGGCGACCCCTTGGGTGGTCGGCGATCTGAACGGCGACCGTCGCCCCGACCTGCTCCAGGCGGTGAGCAACCAGTACGGCGGCAGCTCCTACATGCGCATCCAGGGGCTGCGGGCGACCGGACAGCCGATCCGGGGATTCCCGTTCGACGCCCCCGGCCTGCTCGCGGCCTCCAGGCCGCTCCTGATCGACCTGAACGACGACGGCGTCAACGACCTGGTGATGCTGGGCTCCTACGGCGGGAACGGCGGATGGAGCCTGGCCGCATGGGACCTCGGGGCGCTGGCCTCCCGCACGAAGCGCTGACCGTTCGGACACACTCCTAGGCTCGATCGAACAGGCCCGGCTGGTCCCCCGCGCGCGGCGGCACCCTGAATTGCGTCGTGTCGAGATCCATCCGGTTGCGCGACAGGCCGAGACGGCGGCAGGCGGTCTCGAACCGGCGGCGCAGCAGGTCGGCGTACGGCCCCGTCCCCTTCATCCTCTGTCCGAACTCGCTGTCGTACAGCTTCCCGCCCCGGGTCTCCCGGACCAGGTTGAGCACGTGCGCAGCGCGCAGCGGATAGTGCGCCTCGAGCCACTCGGCGAAGATCGACTGGAGCTCGTGGGGGAGACGCAGGATCACGTACCCGGCCGTGCGGGCCCCCGCCGAGGCCGCCGCCTCGAGGATCCGCTCGAGCTCCGCGTCGTTCAGCCCCGGGATCATCGGTGACGACAGCACCCCCACGGGGATCCCCGCCTCGCTCAGGGCGCGCAGGGTTCCGAGCCGCCTTTCGGGGCTCGCCGCGCGCGGTTCCATGCGGCGTGCCAGGGATCGATCGAGTGTCGTGATCGAGATCATCACCGTCGCCAGCCGCCGGGCGGCCATGGCGGCGAGCAGGTCGAGATCGCGCAGGACCAGGCTCCCCTTCGTGACGATGCCGACCGGGTGCCCGTGCTCCAGCAGCACCTCCAGGATGCTGCGCGTGATCTTCAGGTCGCGCTCCACCGGCTGGTACGGATCGGTGTTGGCGCCCAGGGCGATCACCTCGCAGCGGTAGCCGGGCCGGCGCAGCTCCTCGCTCAGAAGTCTTGCCGCGTCCGGCTTCGAGAAGATCTTCGTCTCGAAGTCCAGGCCGGGGGACAGCCCGAGGTACGAATGCGTCGGCCGCGCGAAGCAGTAGACGCAGCCGTGCTCGCAGCCCTTGTACGGATTGATGGATCGGTCGAA
>DATNEZ010000103.1:0-3074 GCA_035606645.1 Binatia bacterium | reverse complement strand
ACAGACCACGTGACCCCTGCCCGTAACCTCGGCGAGCATCAGTCCCAGTCGGGGCACCGGCAGGAGGCGCCGATGTGTGCCGCCTCGTGCCGGTCCCGGGAAAACGTCCGGGCTGGCGCCGATGTGTGCAGTCGGGTCGCGCCGGGGGCACCCGGGGTTCCCAACTCGGGGATCCGGACCGCCCCTCCCGTCGCATCGGCCGGACCCCGCACACCGACCGCGCGCCGACGTGTGCCGGCGCGAGCCAAGCGCACGGCGTCCATCGTTGGTCGGTCCAGGGAGATCGTTCAACGAGAGAACCTCGACATTCGTCCGGATCACCGGGGCCTCCTTCTGCCGTGGCCAGAGATGTCGACGCAGGTGAGTGTAAATTTACAGAATCATCTGTTCGATGTCAAGAGCTTTCTTCGGGAAATCTGCTGCGGCGCGACCCGCGGAGGCCGCTCGATGCACTGCCTCAACGCACCGGGCGGACAGGCGCCGACCGGGCGCGTCAGTCTGTGTTGGGGGGAAGTGCGGGGGTCAGGTCTCGAGCGTTCGCCGTACTGCGTGCTGACGCTTGAGGGTCCCCGGTCGGCGTAAGGCTAAACGTCGCCGGCCACGGTTTGGTTCCATGGCTTTCAGGCTCCGATCTCGGAGCGGCCCGGATCGACCTCGTGCAGGATGACGATCGGCAGGCGGCCTTCGCCGCGCGGCTGGAGGCTGACGTTTCCTCCCGAGCCGGCGCTGGGCCCGCGTTCCGCTGCCGGAGGCGCCGGCTGCAGCGAGCCGGCCGGCACCAGGTCCGCGGCGCGCCGCAGGAGAAGCCCGTACTCGTAGCTCTCGACGATGGCGTGCAGCGTCGCCGAGATGATGTTGGGATCGACCCCGGTCGTCGCCCAGATCCGCTCGCCGTCCCCCATCTCGACGTGCACGCGCGTCCGGCTTGCCGTGCCGTCGTGCCCGTCCAGGATGCGGACCTTGAAGTCGATCAGGCGCAGCTCGCGGATCTCCGGGTAGGCGCCGGACAGGGCGTTGCGCAGCGCCTGGTCGAGGGCGTGGGCCGGGCCGACGCCCAGGCTGACCGCGTGGACCTCCTCCTTGCCGATGCGCACGCGCACCGTGGCCTCGGGCGATCCGGCCGCCGTCAGCAGGACGCGATAGTCGACCAGCTCGAAGTACCGCGGTCTCTTCCCCAGGGCGTCGAGGACCAGGAGGGTGAACGACCCTTCGGCCCCCTCGAACTGGAAGCCCCGGTACTCCAGCGCCTTGACCCGCTCGACCAGGGCGCGCATGGTCTCGGGCCGCCCGGACAGGTCGATGCCGACGGCGCGCGCCCGGTTCAGGACGTTGCTCGAGCCCATCTGGTCGGAGACCAGGACGCGCGTGGTGTTGCCGACGACGGCCGGGTCGATGTGCTCGTAGGCGCGGCTGGTCCTCTCGATGGCGCTGACGTGGATGCCGGCCTTGTGGGCGAAGGCGCTCCGGCCGACGAACGGCTGGTGGCCGTTCGGGGAGCGGTTGGCGATCTCGCCGACGTAGCGCGACGTGGCGGTCAGCCGCAGCAGCCCCTGCCCGGGGAGACAGGTCAGTCCTTTCTTCAGCTCGAGGTTCGGGATGACGGAGCACAGGTTGGCGTTGCCGCAGCGCTCCCCGTAGCCGTTGATCGTCCCCTGCACGTGCCGGGCGCCGCCGGTCACCGCCGCCAGGCTGTTGGCCACCGCCAGCTCGCCGTCGTTGTGGGCGTGGATGCCGAGCAGAACGGGGCTCTCCAGCCGGTGGCGCGCCACGAGGGTTGCGGCCCGCACCTGCTCGGGGAGGGCGCCGCCGTTGGTGTCGCACAGGACGATCCGGTCGGCCCCGGCCTCGGCCGCCGCCAGGATCGTCAGGACGGCGTACTCGGGGTTCGAGCGGCAGCCGTCGAAGAAATGCTCGGCGTCGTACACCACCTGGCGCCCGGCGTCCTTCAGGAAGCGGATGCTCTCGGAGATCATCGCCAGGTTCTCCTCGAGTGTCGTGCGCAGCGCCTCGCGCACGTGGTAGTCCCAGGCCTTGCCGAAGATGGTCACCCACGCGGTGCCGGCCGACAGGAGGGCCAGGAGCCCCGGGTCCTTCTCGGCGCGGCCCCGCACGCGGCGCGTGCTGCCGAAGGCGACCAGGCGGGCGTGCTGGAGCGGCTCCCCCGCCGCGCGCGCAAAGAACTCCAGGTCCTTCGGGTTGGCGCCGGGCCAGCCCCCCTCGATGAACGGTACGCCGAGGCGGTCCAGGGCCCTGAGGATCTTCAGCTTGTCCTCGACCGAGTAGGAGATCTCCTCCGACTGCGCCCCGTCGCGCAGCGTCGTGTCGTAGATCTCGACCATCCCGGGAAGCTGGTCCCCGCCGCGCCCCTTGCCGTCGTACTCCTGCACGGGGGCCGGGATCGGCTTCAGGATCTCAGGCATGGGACAGCCACCCGGTGCGCCGGGTGTTCCGCCCGCGCACGCTGTCGAAATAGGCCCGCTGCAGCCGGGCCGCGACGCCGTCCGCGGGATGCGGCAGCGGGCGGCCGTCGAGCGCCGCGACAGGCGTGACCTCGGCAGCGGTGCCGGTCATGAAGACCTCGTCCGCCTCGAACAGCTCCTCGGGGCGAAAGGCCCGGATCGTCGTGGGGATGCCGCAGTCCGAGGCCAGCGTCAGGACCGTGTCGCGGGTGATCCCGGGGAGGATGTTGGACGCCTCGTCGTTGGTGATCAGGGCGCCGTCCTTCACGAAGAAGACGTTCTCCCCGGTCGCCTCGGCCACCGTCCCGTCGACGTTCAGCAGGATCGCCTCGACCGCCCCCTTCCCGGCCGCCTCCTGGGCCGCCAGGATCGAGTTCGTGTAGTGGCCGCACCCCTTCACGTGGGGCGGCAGCATGGTGCGATCGAATTTCCGCCACGAGGACAGGATGACCGGAACGCCCTTCGCCAGGCCGTCGTCCCCCAGGTAGGCGCCGAGCGGGCGGACGGCGATGAGCACTTCGGTCGGGCAGCGGTTCTCGGGGGTCAGGTGGATCGTCCCCTCGCCGTAGAACGCCAGCGGCCGGATGTAGCCGTTGGTCACGCCGTTCCTCTTGA
>DATNEZ010000085.1:0-2925 GCA_035606645.1 Binatia bacterium | reverse complement strand
CGGCGGACGAGCTCTCGCTGTTCATTGGTCACTTCGCGTACGCCATGTACCGGGTCGGGCTCGTGTGGCTCTTCTACATCGCGCTCGAGCCGTACGCGCGCCGCCTGTGGCCCTGGATGCTCGTGTCCTGGGTCCGGCTGTTCGGGGGCCGGGCGCGCGACCCGCTCGTCGGGCGGGATCTGCTGGTGGGGACCGTCTTCGGAGTCGCGGCCGCCGTGAACGTCCGCCTGGCGGAGTGGCTCCCCGGCAGGCTCGGGCTCCCCCCCGCGCGGCCTCCGGTCAGTCTGTGGGGGCTCGAAGCGCTCCGCGGCCTGCCCCAGGCCGTCACGGCGGCCCTGGCGATCCACACGACCAGCGCCGTGACCACGTTCATGCCGGTCATGCTGTTCCTGGTGGCCCGGCTGCTGCTCCGGAGGACCTGGCCGGCCGTGGTCGTGGTGTCCATCATCGGCGCCCTCATCAACGTCCCCGAGTCCGGGAGCGCCGTGGTGTATGCCGCGTTCATCGTGATCGTCCTGGCTATGTTCTGGACCCTGCTGCTCCGCTTCGGGCTCCTGGCGACCGTGACCTGCATCTCGATCATCGATCTGCTGACCCAGGTGCCGCTGACGTTCGACCTCTCGTCCTGGCGGGCGGGGGCCGGCGTGCCGACGCTGATCCTGGTTCTCGGGATGACGGCCTGGGCGTTCCGGGTCGCGGTGGCCGGGCGCCCGCTGTTCCGGGACGCCCTGCTCGAGGCGGAGGCCCCCGCGTCACGCTGACCGGCGCCCGCCGTGTCCGACAGCCCGGCGAACTCAGTTCCGCGTCGCGATCGCGATCGCCTTGGCGATGTCTTCGAGCTTGAACGGCTTGAAGAGGATCTCGTTGCCGGCTTCGGTCAGGAACCTCTTGATCTCCGCGCTCGCGCCGTCGCCGGTAGTGAACACGATGCGCCGGGCCATCCGGGCGTTCTTCTGCAGGACCGCCCGGTAGATGTCCCGGCCGGTGCCGTGCGGCATCTTCATGTCGGAGATGATGAGATCGTGGCCGTTCGCCGCGATCTTCTGCAGCGCCTTGGGGACGTCGGAGGCGGTGTCGACCTGGTGTCCCTGCGTCCTCAGGAGCTCGACCAGGAGATCCTGGATGCTCGTCTCGTCGTCTACCACCAGGATCCGCAGGGAGGTGGGTGCGGCGGGGACCGCGTCGGTCGTCTCGGGCCGTTCGGTCTCGGGATTGGCCAGCACCGGAAGGTCGATCACGAACGTGGCCCCCTGTCCGGGCTGCCCCTCCACCCGGATGCTGCCGCCATGCTCCTGGATGATGCCGTAGCAGAGCGACAGGCCCAGCCCGGTCCCCTTCCCGTCCGTCTTGGTGGTGAAGAACGGCTCGAAGATGCGCTGCTGGATCGCCAGGGGCACGCCCGGCCCGTCGTCCGAGATCCGGCACTCGATCCGGTCGCCCAGCTGGCGGGTCGTCAGCCGGATGGTCCCGCCCTTTTTCACCTCGACGATGGCCTGCTCGGCGTTGTTGAGCAGGTTCAGGACGACCTGCTGGATCTGGTGGAAGTCCAGCATGGTGGCCGGGAGGTCGGCGGGCAGGTCCTTCTCCACGAGGATCTGGCTGGCGCGGAAATGGTACGCCTTGAGCTCCAGCGTCTTCTCGATGATCCCGTTCAGGCCGAGATGCTTCTTTTCGGGCGGATGCTTGCGAGCGAACGTGAGCAGGTTCCGCACGATCTTCGCGAGACGATTGCCTTCCGAGTGCATGATGTCCAGCCGTCTCTGGATCTCGGCGGGGAGGCCCTTCGCCAGCAGGAGCTGCGTGTACCCCATGATGGTCGACAGGGGGTTGTTGATCTCGTGCGCCACCCCGGCGACCAGCTCGCCCAGGGCGGTCATCTTCTCGGCCTGCATGAGCTGGCTCATGGCGACGTCGAGACGGCCCTGGGTCTGGGTCAGGAGCTCCTTGGACTGGGAGTGCTCCCTCCGCAGCTCCGCCTCGCGCACCTCCCGCGAGACGGCGGCGGAGAGCTTGGTCAGCCTCCCCTTCAGGATGTAGTCCTTCGCCCCCAGCTTCATGGCCTGCACGGCCTGCTCCTCTCCGATGCTCCCGGAGACGATGATGAAGGGGACGTCCTGGCCGGTCGTGCGCAGGAGCGCGAGCGCGGCCGGGGCGCTGAACACGGGCATGCTGTGATCGGAGATGATGACGTCCCAGTTCTGGCGCTCCAGCGCGGCCGTCATCCCCTCGGAGGTGTCGACCCGCTCCCATTGCGGATCGTAGCCGTCCTTCCGGAGCGCGCGCAGGACGAGGTCCGCGTCGTCTTCCGAGTCCTCGATGATCAGGAGCCGCAGAGGCTTGCGCATCATGCCCTCGCTAGTAGGGGGACGCCACGTTGAGGACGAGCCAGTAGAGATCCAGCTGCTGGATCGCCTGCGAGAATTCGATGAAATCGACCGGCTTGCGCACGTAGCTGTTCGCCCCCAGGTCGTAGCTGGCGAGCCGATCCGTCTCCTCGACGGACGAGGTCAGCATCACGACCGGCAGCCTTCGGGTCTGGGGGTTCTGGCGCAGCCGGCGCAGCACCTCGAGGCCGTCGATGCCGGGCAGCTTGATGTCCAGGAGGACCAGCTCGGGCAGGATCGCGGTCTCTCCCGGTTTCCCCTCCGCCGCGCGGAACAGGTAGTCCAGGGCCTGCACGCCGTCACGCGCCACGATGACGTCGTTGGCGAGGTTGTGGCTCTTCAGGGCGCGGAGCGTGAGCGCTTCGTCATCCGGGTTGTCCTCGACGAGAAGAATCGTGCGCGTGCGCATCGTGACAGCCCTTTCCTGAGCCCTCAAAGCGTGAAGTAGAACGTCGCCCCTTTGTCCACCGCCCCCTCGGCCCACACCCGGCCGCCATGACGGCGCACCACGCGCTGCACCGTCGCCAGCCCGATGCCGGTC
>DATNEZ010000084.1:0-4110 GCA_035606645.1 Binatia bacterium | reverse complement strand
CCCGCCGTAGCGGATCGACACGTAGTTCACGATCCCGCTGTCGTCGTCATCGTTCCCGCCGTTGCCGTACAGCCCCAGCCCGCCCGCAGGGTCCAGCCCCTCGATCTGCACCTCGCGCGCCGGGTTCGGCCCCGCCAGCGTGTTGTTCGCCACGTACGTCCGACCCAGCAGGATCAACCCGCCCCACTGCGCCGTCGTCCCCATGGCGTCCCCGAGGTTGCCGTACGGAAAGTTCCCCGCGTGCAGCCCGATGTTGTCGTCATTGAGGTCGGTGAACGTGATCGGCCGATCGGGGGTGCCCGCCGCCCGGATCTTCGAGCCGCGCGCGATGATCAGCGTCCCCGGATCGTGCGCCCCCGGCGACGACTCGGGGTTGCCGCGGATCACCGTCCCCGGCGCGATGGTCAAGGTCGCCCCGTTGGTCACGTAGATCGGCTTCGTCAGGATGTACTCGTTGTCCGGCGTCCAGGTCTCGCTCGCCGTCAGGTTGGCGGTCACCGGCACCTGGGGCGGCTTCGGGAAGTAGCCCAGCCGGGCCATCGTCGTCCAGCCGGCGGCCCAGTTCGCGTCGGGGCTGAACGCCCCGATGTAGGGGGCCGGCTCGAAGAAGCCGTCCGCCGGCGGCACGCGGCTGGTCGTCGCGAGGTATCCGCCCGGAACGGGGCGCGGATCGATGGAGGTGATCGGATCGGGAGTCGCCGGATTGCCGGAATTGGTGCGCTGCAGCTCCCGGATCGGCAGGGTCGTCGCGCAGTCATGGTAGTGGTTGTTGAGGGCGGCGTTGGTGAAGACGCCGGGGTCGTAGTGGATCTGCCCGGCCACGCCGCCGAACGCCGTGGCGTTTCCGGTCGGCACCGCGCCGCCGTTCCCCATGCACCACCACTCGTCGTTCTGCAGCTCCAGCTGGAACGCCGACGGCGGGTTCAGGTAGAACGGCGGCGTCACCGTGTACGGCGCCGTCGATCTCTCCGCGCTGGTGTTCGGCTCGATCGCGGCCGCCACGCCCCCTTCGATCAGGACCGGCGCCCCGCCGAAGTCCGCCCAGAAGCTGTTGTACACCCGCCCGCCCGCGTTGTCCCTGAACACCGCTCCCAGGTTCATCAGGCTGGCCGAGAACGGCTTCTGCCCCAGCCCCACGAAGGTGGCGTTGTAGATCGTCGGGATGGTGAACGGCTGGCTGCCGTCCGGCCCGTTCCCGCCGTCCCACTCCCCCCCCTTGTCGTTCTTGTCCGCACCGGGCGTCCCCTGCATGATGAACAGGAACTGCACCTTGCCGCGGTACCCTTCGTCCAGGTCCAGCCCGTCGTCGCCGCCGACCGCCCCCGAGACGTGCTTCAGGTTCACCGTCCCCCCGAAGCACTCCACGAAGTCGTCCTTGGTCTGCATCACGTCCACGTAGTCGATCTGCGTCTGCCGCCCCACGCCGCCGAGCGTCAGCCCGTTGATCTCGTTGTTCGCCGACAGGTTGAACCCGCCGTAGCGGATCGACACGTAGTTCACGATCCCGCTGTCGTCGTCATCGTTCCCGCCGTTGCCGTACAGCCCCAGCCCGCCCGCAGGGTCCAGCCCCTCGATCTGCACCTCGCGCGCCGGGTTCGGCCCCGCCAATGTGTTGTTCGCCACGTACGTCCGCCCCAGCAGGATCAACCCCCCCCACTGCGCCGTCGTCCCCATGGCGTTCTCCAGGGTGTCGTAGGGGAACGAGCCCGGGTTCGAACCGATGTTGTCGTCGAACAGGTCCGTGAAGACGATCGGCTGCGCGGCGGTCCCCATCGCCCGGATCTTCGAGCCGCGCGCGATGATCAGCGTGCCCGGATCGTGCGCCCCCGGCGACGACTCGGGGTTTCCGCGGATCACGGTCCCGGGGCCGATGGTCAGCGTGGCGCCGTTCGTCACGTAGATCGGCTTCGTCAGGATGTACTCGTTGTTCGAGGTCCACGTCTCGCTCGCCGTCAGGTTGGCGGTGACGGAGACGGTCGCGGCGCCGGCATCCCGCAGGCCGAGGCCGCAGGCTCCGAAGAGCATCAGGCTGGTGAGGAGTCCCTTCCGGTATCTCGTCATGATCGTTCCCGTCTCCCACGATGGTGGCCGTTGCCGGCCCGGACTCGAAGCGGAATTCCTCGCGCGCTTCACGACATGTTTCATCATGCTCGCGCGGAATCTACGCGCGCGGGGTGACACCGGAAGGTCGGGTTTGTGACGAAACGGAGGCGCGGGGAGGATTCGAGGCGGAAACGGCGGGCCGGACGCGACTCAGGCCGGGCGGATCGCCCGGAATGCGAAGCGGGACAGGCGGCGGTCGGCCGCCAGCAGAGCCGCGACCTCGAGGAAGCGCTGCTGCCCCTCGAAGGTCGCCGTCCCCTCGATCGCCTTCAGATCGGCCGCCCGCTTCCCGCGGGCCGCGCGCCGGCGCGCCGCGAGGCGCGCCATGTTCTCCGTGCGGTCGAGGACCTCGACGGCCTCGAAGCCGGCCTGGGCGAGCAGCCGCTCGTCGGTCCCCGGCGGCACGAACAGGAAGAACCCGATGGAGCTCCGGATGGCCATCTCGTCGTGCGTCAGCGGGCCGGTCACGACGATCGGATCGGTGAACACCAGGCGTCCGCCGGGGCGCAGGACTCGCAGCCAGTCCCGGAAGACCCGGTCGCGGTCGGGGAAATGATTGACCGCATCGATGCAGACGATCCCGTCGAAGGATGCGTCCGGATACGGAAGCGGGCGGCTCGCGTCCACCCGGTCGAACGCGGCCCGGGACTGGAGCGAGGCGCGCGCCGCGCCGGCCCGCGCCTCCTCGATCGCCCGCTCGTGGACGTCGACCCCCTGCACCGAGCAGCCCGTGCGCGCGGCGATCCGGAGCGCGGGGCCGCCCGAGCCGCAGGCGACGTCGAGAAGGCGCGCCTTCGGAGTCAGGGCGAGCCAGCCGATGAAGAGGTCCTGCTCGTCGGCGCTCAGCCAGCTGTTCTGGCCGATGTCCTCCCCGAACGCCTCCGCCCGGATTTCCTTGTTGAGACGCGACTCCAGATTCCCGTACTGGGCGTCATACAGGGCAACGGCGGGGCGGCCCGCCGGATTCGGCTTCCGGGCGTACTCGTCCGCTCCCAGGAAATGAAGCGACACGTACGGCCTGTCCCCGACCACCCAGCTGTCGTGCGGCACGGGAGGAACGTGAAAGAGGGAGCCCTCGCCAAGCTCGATGATCCGGCCGTCGTCGAACGCCACGGTGGCGGCGCCCGACAGCACCATCCCGACGTGCTCGACCTCGCAGCGCACAGCACCCGTCGACGGGCCGACGTGCTCCGACCATTTCCAGCCGGGCTCGTAGCGCGCGCGGCCCAGGACGAGCGAGCCGATGCGCACCAGCTCGAGGCGTCCCTTCTCGAAGGTCCGCACTTCGTCCGGCTTGTCGAAACGCCCGAGCGTGACGGTGAGAGGATCCATCTCTCATAGACTAGCACCGTTCATAGTGGCGCTCAGAGTGTGGAAGCGAATTAGGAAGACCGCGACCCCGCCAGGGGCGGAGTGAAGTCAGAAGGCGCGTAACAGCGCGTGACGCTTCTCGTTCGGCAGGGAGGGGATGGCCAGCTCCCTGCGATAGAGCCCCATCACCTCCTGACCGACCCGGACCCGGGCCGGATGAAGCCGTTCCGCCAGCACCTGGGGCCATTCCCATGGCCTGGTCGTGAGCCGCAGCCGCATCGCCGTGGTGCCGTCTCTCGGATGGCGCTCCGAGCGGGCCTGCACCAGGTTGCGCCACACCACGAACAGGGCGAGTCGTTCGACGAGGCCGTTGTAGCTGCGTCCGAAGGCGATGGTCTCGCGCCGGTGGGCGGCCTCGCTGTGACGCAGGAAGCGGTGCAACTGGTCGTTCGCAAACATCGCCTGGTCCCGTTGGCGGGCCTCGAGGGTGCGCGGACTGCCCTTCGGACCGCGCACCGGGTTGGGATAGACGCTCAGCTGCACGTGCGGGAGCGCGTCTGCGGCTTGCCGGATCGCCGGGTCGTCATCGGCGACGAGGCGCAGCCTGGTCCGCGCAGGCGGCAGCGCGCCGATCAGCGAGCGGAAGGCGGCCGTGACCGCGCCGCGCGGTGGCCTGCCGTAGAGTTGCTCGAGACG
>DATNEZ010000065.1:0-3597 GCA_035606645.1 Binatia bacterium | reverse complement strand
CCGAAGGAGGGGGAGCGCTACTTCGCCCTGATCAAGGTCGAGGCGGTCAACTTCGAGCATCCCGACCAGGCGCGCGAGAAGATCTTCTTCGACAACCTCACCCCCCTGTACCCGAACCAGCGCATCAAGCTCGAGACCACGCGGGACAGCGTGTCCTCGCGCGTCCTCGACATCCTCTGCCCGATCGGCAAGGGGCAGCGCGGCCTCATCGTCGCGGCGCCCCGCACCGGCAAGACCATGCTGCTGCAGGCGATCGCCAACAGCATCACCCAGAACCACCCCGAGGTCGTTCTGATCGTCCTTCTGATCGACGAGCGCCCGGAAGAGGTGACCGACATGCAGCGCTCGGTCAACGGCGAGGTCATCTCCTCGACCTTCGACGAGCCGGCCACCCGCCACGTGCAGGTCGCCGAGATGGTCATCGAGAAGGCCAAGCGCCTGGTCGAGCACCGCAAGGACGTGGTCATCCTGCTCGACTCGATCACCCGCCTGGCCCGCGCCTACAACACCATCGTGCCCCCGTCGGGCAAGGTGCTGTCGGGCGGCGTGGACGCCAACGCGCTGCAGCGGCCCAAGCGCTTCTTCGGCGCCGCCCGCAACGTCGAGGAGGGGGGCTCCCTGACGATCATCGCCACGGCCCTCATCGAGACCGGGAGCCGCATGGACGACGTGATCTTCGAGGAGTTCAAGGGCACGGGCAACATGGAGATCCACCTGGATCGCAAGCTGGCGGATCGCCGCATCTACCCGTCGATCGAGATCACCCGCTCGGGAACCCGCAAGGAAGAGCTGCTCCTGGCCAAGCTCGAGCTCGACCGTTCCTGGGTGCTCCGCAAGGTCCTGAACTCCCTGTCGCCGGTCGAGGCGATGGAGCTCCTGATCGAGCGGATGCAGAAGACCAAGAACAACGAGGAGTTCCTGTCGTCCATGAGCAACATGGGGTAGGTGGGGGCCGACCCGGCTTCCGGTGCCTTCCTGCCAGGACAGCGACCGGCGCCACGGCCTTTGCAACCGGGGCCGGTTTCCTCTATAATGCCCACTCCCGCCACATCGCGCGGTGCTTCGGGGCTTCGGCCCCAACGGAGTCGTGACATGAAGACAGGGATCCATCCCGCGTACAAGCAGGTGACCGTCGTCTGCGCCTGCGGGGAGACCTTCGTCACCCGCTCGACGCAGGACAACCTGCGCCTCGAGATCTGCGCCAAGTGCCATCCGTTCTTCACCGGCAAGCAGAAGCTGATCGACTCGGCGGGGCGCGTGGAGCGCTTCCAGAAGCGCTACACCAAGACCCAGGACATGGCGGACAAGGCGGCCGCGACCAAGGCCACGGCAGGCAAGGTCGTGCCGGGCAAGGTCGTGGCAGGCAAGGCCTCGACGTCCAAGGCCGGAACGTCCTCCGGCAAGTCCGCCTCCTAGATCCCGTGTCCACGGCATTCCCCAACAGCTAGGATCCGTTTCCCCGACCACCGTGCGGGTGGCGTCCGTCCCCGCGCGGTGCTAGATTTCTGCATGGGAGCCTCGTGACGTGGAAATCCTGAATCGTCTTGCGACCATCGAAGGCCGGTTCGACCAGCTCGCGCAACAGATGAGCGATCCGACCCTGGTGTCGGACCAGGAGCGCTACCGGCAGGTCACCAAGAGCTACTCCGAGCTGGAGAAGACCGTCTCGAAGTATCGCGAGTACAAGGACGTGGCCCGCCAGATCCAGGAATCGCAGGCCCTGATGAACGACGAGGAGATGCGCGCCATGGCCCGGGAGGAGCTGCAGTCCCTGGAGCAGCGCCGGGATTCCCTCCTGGCGGAGCTGCGCACACTTCTCCTGCCCAAGGACCCGAACGACGAGAAGAACGTCATCGTCGAGATCCGGGCGGGGACCGGCGGCGAGGAGGCGTCCCTGTTCGCCGGCGAGCTGTATCGCATGTACAGCCGTTACGCCGAGCGGCGCGGCTGGCAGGTCGAGGTGCTCAACCTGAGCCAGACCGGCCTCGGCGGCCTCAAGGAGGCGATCGCCCTCATCTCCGGCAACAAGGTCTACAGCCGGCTGAAGCACGAGAGCGGCGTGCACCGCGTGCAGCGCGTGCCGGCCACCGAGTCGTCGGGGCGCATCCACACGTCCACGGCCACCGTCGCCGTCCTGCCCGAGGCGGACGACGTGCAGATCGAGGTGAACGAGAAGGACCTGCGCGTCGACACCTTCTGCGCCACGGGGCCGGGGGGCCAGGGGGTCAACACGACCTACTCGGCGATCCGGATCACCCACCTGCCCACGGGGACCGTGGTGCAGTGCCAGGACGAGCGCTCGCAGCACAAGAACAAGGCGCGCGCCATGAAGGTCCTGCGCTCGCGCCTGCTCGACTTCGAAATCCAGAAGCAGCGCGACTCCATCGCGAAGGACCGCCGCAGCCAGGTCGGCACGGGAGAGCGCTCCGAGAAGATCCGCACCTACAATTTCCCCCAGAACCGGCTGACCGACCATCGCGTGAATCTCACGATCCACCGGCTGCCGGAGATCCTGGAGGGGGACCTCGACCCGGTCATCGAGCCGATCTCCGCCCACTTCCAGGCTGAGGCGCTGAAGGAAGAGGTGCGCGTCTGAGCAGCGGACGCGCGTCCTCCCTGGTCGAGGAGGGGAGGACGGCCCTGCAGGCGGCCGGCGTCCCCGAGCCGCTCCGAGACGCCGAGGTCCTGCTGGCCTTTGTCCTGGGCGTCGAAACCTCCGGCGTGCACACCCATCCCGAATGGCACGTGGAACCCCCGGCGGCCGCGCGGTACCGCGACCTCGTCGCCCGGCGCGCCGCCCGCGAGCCCCTGCAGTACCTGACCGGGATCCAGGAGTTCTGGTCGCTGGATTTCAAGGTGACCCCGGCCGTCCTGATCCCCCGCCCCGAGACCGAAGGGGTGATCGAGGCCTTCCTGCGCTTCCAGGAGACCCCCGATCCCGTGGTCCTGGATATCGGCACCGGCAGCGGCTGCCTCGCGGTCGCCGTGGCCAAGGAGATTCCCGGTGCGCGCGTGCTCGCGGGGGACGTCTCCGAGGCCGCGCTCGCCGTGGCGCGCGAGAACGCCGCCGCCCATGGCGTCGCCGCCCGGATCGACTTCCGCCGCGGCGACCTGTTCGAGCCGTTCCGCGGCCCCGGATCCGACCTGGCGGGGAGAGTCGATTTCATCCTGACCAACCCGCCATATCTCGGCGACGACGAGTTCTCCGGCCTCATGCCCGAGGTGCGCGACCACGAGCCCCGGGGCGCCCTGTCGGCCGGGCCGGACCCCCTCGCCGTGCACCGCCGCCTGGCGCGCGAGTGCGTCGAATTCCTGAAGCCGGGCGGGCACCTGATCGCCGAGATGGGGCTCGGCCAGGAGGCCGCCCTGCGCGCCCTGTATGGCGGGCAGCCCGGGCTCGAAGTCACCGCGGTCCGGCCCGACCTCGCCGGGATCCTTCGCGTACTCGTCGCCCGCGCCCGAGGCTGAATATCCGGAGGGCGCCGGCTGCGGTCCGCGCGCGCCTGACCGATCCGCCACGCGGGGCGACCCTCCCGCGCGCCGCGGTATACTCCGCCCATGTCCGAGCCTTTGCCCGTTGAGCGGGCGCTGTCGATC
>DATNEZ010000059.1:0-7340 GCA_035606645.1 Binatia bacterium | reverse complement strand
AGACCTGCATCCTGGTCCCCGAAGACCTGGAGGCGGCGAAGATCCTCGGCACGACGGTGTACGGCGCCCGCCTGGTCGGAGTGCGCGGGGACTACGACCAGGTCAACCGCCTGTGCAGCCAGATCGCCGACCGCTTCGGCTGGGGGATCGTCAACGTCAACCTGCGCCCGTTCTATGGCGAGGGCTCGAAGACGGTCGGGTACGAGATCGCCGAGCAGCTCGGCTGGAAGCGCCCCGCCAGCCTGGTCTGCTGCATGGCGGGGGGCTCGCTGCTCACGAAGATCGGCAAGGCGTTCGAGGAGCTGCAGCGCCTCGGTTTCGTCGACGACCGCCCCACGCGGCTGTACGGCGCGCAGGCCCGGGGCTGCAACCCGATCGTCGCCGCCGTGCAGGACGGCAGCGGCGAGATCCGGCCGGTGAAGGCGCGCACGATTGCCCGCAGCCTCGCGATCGGCAATCCCGCCGACGGCTATTACGCGGCCCGCGCCATCCGTCAGAGCGGCGGCTGGGCGGAGGACGTCACCGACGGCGAGATCGTCGAGGGGATCCGCCTGCTGGCGGCGACCGAGGGGATCTTCGCGGAGACGGCCGGCGGCGTGACGGTCGCGGCGGCGCGCAAGCTCGTCGCTACGGGCCGCCTGCCCCGACACGAGCCGATCGTCCTGGTGATCACCGGCAACGGCCTGAAGACGACCGACGCAATCGCCGCGACCGCCCCGCTCTACCCGATCATCGAGCCGCGGCTCGAAGCGTTCGAGGCCTCGTTGGCGTCGACCGCCGACGTTTCTTCCGGGAGCGCCCTCCCCGGCGTCCTCCCTTCATCCGGGCTCCCCGCCCCCGCGGCGCCCCATTCATCGGCCCGGACGCTCTGACGTCCGGCCGCAACGGGAGGTTTCATGCCAGTGCAGGTGAGGATTCCTTCGGTCCTGCGCCGCCAGACCGGCGGCGACGAGTCGGTCCAGCTCGAAGGGGCGACGCTCGGCGACATCCTCGAAGGGCTCGAGGTCCGTTACGAGGGCCTGCGCGGCAAGCTGCGCGGCCCCAAGGGGGAGATCCGCCGCTTCGTCAATATCTACGTCAACGACAACGACGCCCGGCTGCTCGACGGATCCACCACCCCGGTCACCGACGGCGACGAGGTGATCATCATCCCGGCCGTGGCGGGAGGCTGAAGGCGGCCCGTCACCGCGCGCGGTGAGCCCTCAGGATTGCGCGATCTTCACGGGCAGGACGAGGCCGAGGCATTGATCCCGGCATCGCTCGAGCCGGCCTGCGCCGGATCGCCCGAATCGTAGGTGCCGTTGCCGCCGCAGTTGATCGGCCGGACGAGATACCAGAACGCGCGGCCGCTCGCGGGTGCCTCGCTGCTCGGCCAGGTCGTCGCCTCAAGGTCGTCCGCCAGGCAAGCCTGCGTCGAGGACGTGAAATTTCCTCCCGTGCCAAGAAGGATGGTCAGGTCGCCGCGGACGACGTCATAGTGCGTCGATGCGGCCACCGGAGGCCACGTCAGGTTCGCCGACCCTCCCGACTGCTCGACGCTGAGGGACGCGATCCCGATCGGGCTCGGAACGTCGTCGGGCAGACCGTTGCAGTCGTTGTCGAACCCGTCGCAGACCTCGACAGCACCCGGATGGACGGCGGCGTTGCCGTCGTTGCAGTCTCCCGCGCACTCGCTCGTGCCGTCCCCGTCGTCATCGACCGAATGCCCCAGGGCGTAGAGGCCGCCGGTCCTGCCGGGATACCCGCCCACCCAGCCCCCCCAGACGGCCATGTGGCTTCCCGTCCAGGTCGCCGAGTGCCAGATCCGGGGCGCGGGAGCGCCGGCGACGGAGGTGGGCGTCCAGGCATTGGCCACGGGATCGTACGTTGCGCCCGTGTCGAGGTAGGCGCCGGAGACGTCGCGCCCGCCCCAGATGATCATGTCCCGACCCGTCGAAACGGCGGAATGGTCCGAGCGGCGGACGGGGGCGCCGGTCGTGGTGAGCCCGTTCCAGGTGTCGTTCGACGGGTCATAGCGCCCGCCCGTATCGAGCGGCCCCGATCCGTCGACCCCGCCCCAGACGACCATGCGGCCCCCCGCCATGACCGCCGTGTGCATGAGCCGTCCCGAAGGCGCGCCCGACAAGGACGTGGGCTCCCACAGATCCCTGGCGGGATCGTAGCGGCCCCCCGAGTCGAGCCAGATCCCGGTGAACTGCTGACCACCCCAGACGATCATCTCGCTCCCCGTCCAGACCGCCGAGTGGACGGCGCGCGGGGACGGCGAGTTCGTCAAGGATGTCGGGGTCCAGAGGTCCTTCTCCGGGTCATACTGCCCACCCGTGCCGGTCCGGACACCCGAAGCGGAGCCTCCCCAGACGATCATCCGGCTTCCGGTCCATACCGCGGTGTGCCGTACACGGATCGAGGGGGCGTCGATCAATGACGTAGGACTCCACGAGTCGGCCACGGGGTCGTACCGTCCCCCCGTGTTCAAGGCGTGTCCGATGAGTCCTGCCAGTCCGCCCCAGACAATCATGACGTCCCCCGTCCAGACGGCTGTCAGGAACTGGCGGGCGACCGGGGCGTTCGCGGTCGACGTGGGACTCCAGGTGTCCAGAACCGGATCGTATCGCCCGCCGGTGTTCTGCGTCGAATCGCCGCCCCACACGATCAGATGGTTGCCCGTCCAGACCGCGGCATGCTGGTAGCGGGCCGACGGAGCCCCCGTATCGAACGTGGGGGTCCACGTGTCCGAAAGCGGGTCGTACCGGCCGCCGCTGCTCAAGAGGGTGTTGTTGCCGTCCATACCGCCCCACACGATCATGACGCTTCCCGTCCAGATTGCACTATGGTCCGTCCGGGCGGACGGACTGTTCGTCGTGGAGACGGGGGTCCAGCGGTCGCCGGCCGGGTCGTACCGGGAGCCATTGGACAGAGGCTGGCCCGGCCCGCCGGCCCCGCCCCACACGATCATCGCGGAGCCCGTCCAGACCATGCGATGTTGAGAGCGGGCGGCAGGAGCCTGCGTCGTCGATGTGGGGTCCCATGCGTTCGCGGCCGGGTCGTACCTCCCGCCGGTGGCGAGATGCCCCGACGCATCGTGACCGCCCCATACGATCATCCTGGATCCGGTCCACACCGCCCGGCTGTCCGTGCGCGGCGACGGGGCGCCGTTCGGCGAGACGGGACTCCAGCTGTTCTGGACAGGATCGTACGATCCGCCCGTGTCGAGGAACACCGAGCCATCGGTGCCGCCCCACACGATCATCCGGGTCCCGGTCCACACGGCCGGGCCGCCCGAGCGCGGGGAGGGGGCGTCGACCGGCGAGGTGGGGGTCCAGGAGTCGTTGCCGGGATCGTACACGCCTCCGGTGTCGAGTCCGGAGCCGAACGGCGAGGTCCCGCCCCAGACGATCATCCTGCTCCCGGTCCAGACGGTGGAATGATTCCTGCGGGCAGAAGGGGGGTTCAGCCGGGACATGGCGACCCACGTGTCCGTGGACGGGTCGTACCGCCCTCCCGAGTCGAATGAGGTGGACCCGTTCCAGCCACCCCAGACGATCATCTCGCTGCCGGTCCAGATCGCCCCGTGAAGTGTGCGGGCGGACGGGGCGTTGGCCGCGGACGTCGGGCTCCACGTATCGAGCGCGGGGTCGTACCGTCCGCCGGGAGCCGCGCCGCCCCAGACGATCATCAGGCTTCCCGTCCAGACGGCCGTGTGGTTCGTGCGTGCCTCGGGCCAGTCGTCGAAGGATCCGTTGTCCCAGGTGTCATCGGGCGCGCACGCGAGACCGGACGGCGACGTCCCGCGCGCCGGCAGCGGGACGGGGTCCATGTTGATGTCCGCCGCCGCCACGTCGATGGATCGTCCGCTCAGCTGTCCCTCGATCCGGGGCCACCAGGAGTCCCATTCGACCTTGGGGACGGTGAACGTGGCGAAGCGGACCGACTCGGCGGTCGCGTCCAGGACGACGTGAATGAGGAACGACTGGACGTTTTCGACGAGAGGGCCGATGTCATGAGGCCGGGACGGGAGCCTTGTGCGGACTCGCGCGAACTCCTCGGGCCCGACCTCCGTGACCGTCCGACCGGCGCGGTCGGCACGGGGGTCGATCCGCCCGCCGATGAGATCCCGGCGCAGGGATTCGGCCACCCTGCGCGGGCCCGCCTGGATCGTGGCGTCGCGGGCGAAGAAATTCCGGGACAGCCGATCGACCAGGCTCGGCCTCGCCAGGCATTCCTGGATCAGGAACGCATCGTTCCCGAGCGCCGCGTAGAGCTCCCGGAGCCTCTCCGGCATGCGCGTGCCGGCGGACATGCGCTCGAGCTCGCGTCGCAGCATGGTGCCCGTGATGCGCGTCCGCCAGATCTCCTGAAGCGCTGCGGTCTGCTCGAGATACGTCCGGACCTTCCTCTCGAGAAGTTCCTTGGGCACCGCCTGCTCGAAGGGCCGTCTGGCCCCGGCCTGGTGCGAGTGATAGACCCGCTCGATCGCCTCCTGGGCGCGCACGCGCTCCTCGAACGACAACTCTCGCGCATGGGTCGTCGCGCTCAAGAGCAGGACCCCGCCGACGATCACCGCGACGGAAATACCGGGGCGTCTCATGCGATGTCCTCCCTGTGATGTCGGGACGTAGGCGGCGTTGTCCACCTCATACGCTCACAGAGGCAGGCTGTCAACACTTCAGCGTCCGGAAGCCGCCGGCGCGGCGGGCCGCGCGGTGATCGACAGCAGCCCCTCGGCCCGGTGCAGGTGGGACGTCGCCTCGTCCAGGGACTGGGTGTAGAGGTTGACCTGGTTCAGGAGCGTCCCCTCCTGGTTCAGCTCCAGCGGCCAGCGCAGGCCGGGGAGGCGCGCCTCCGTGAGGCCGGGGACCGGGCGCGGCGGCGCGACCCAGAGGCCCCTGTACCACGGATGGCCCGGCAGGCCGCTCTCCGAGTAGAAGGCCTTCTCGGCCTCGGCGATCTCGCGGTTGACGGCGACGAGACGGTCGGGGACGGGGCGCAGGGACCAGTCCACCACGGTCAGCGTCTCGTCGCGCTCGCGGGCGAACGATTCGGCCGCGTCGGCGAAGCGCACGAGCGCCCGCTCCACGGGACGCAGGAGCTTGGGCGAGGCGCGGAGCTCCGCGGCCCGATCCTCCAGATCCTCGAACGCCCGGCGCCAGGCCGCCGCAGTTCCGTCCGGATCGAGCGGCACGATCGGGGCCATCGCGAGCCGCAGGCCGAGACGCCCCTGGAACTCCGCCATCACGCGGTGCAGCCGGAACTGCGGATCGACGACGGTCGACATCCAGTGCCGGTTCTCGTACAGCGAGTGATACATGCCGTAGTCGGCGCCGTAGTACATGTCGCTCCCCGGCAGCGCCAGGAACTCCACGAACGGCGTCTGGTCGTCCCCCAGCGGCACGTCGTCGACCTGGGGCTCGGCGAGGGGCTTCTGCGCGCTCCCGCCGATCTCGAAGCCGTCCACCGACGGGACCCCGCGGGTCAGGTTCTGGAGACGGACCCACTCCTCGTACAGGCTCCCCTTGCCGGAGGGGCCGGGCACGTCCGCCGCCGTCTCGCGGAACAGGCGGTGCAGGCACGGGCTGGCGCCGACGTACAGGGGCCTCTCGCCGTTGAACACCGCGGAGTCCATGTTGATGACCGCCGTCCCCTTGCGCCGCAGGACCTCGGCGTTCGCCTCGGCCCACTCGGTCGATCCCCCCAGGTTCATCTCCTCGGCGTCCCAGAACGCGATCACCAGGGTGCGGCGCGGCTGCCAGCCGAGGCTCTGCATCCGGCCGAGCGCCCGGACGATCTCGAGGAGCGCCGCGGTGCCGCTGGACGGGTCGCCGGCGCCATAGATCCAGGCGTCGTGATGGTTCCCCAGGATCACCCACGAGTCGGGCTCTTCCTTCCCCGGAATGCGGACCAGGACGTTGCGGATGGTGTCGGTCCTGGCCTGCATCTCGACCGAAAGCCTGACTCTCGCCGGGCCCGGCCCGAGACGATACGCGTCGACGAGGGCGAGATCTCCCGGAACGCCGGCCGCACTCGCCGCGTCGGGCCTCTTCCTCAAGCCGCCCTGCATCCGCTCCGGCGCATCCGGGCCTCCCAGGTGCTTGAGGATCAGGGCCGCGTCGCGATACGAGATCGGCAGCACGGGGATTTTCGGCAGCCCGTCGACCTTCCGCGGATCGAGCCGCTTCGCGCCCGGCAAGGACGCCCATCCCGGGGTCAATGGATCCCCTTCGTAAGGAGTGTCGACGAGCGTGCGGCGCATGATCGATCCGGGCGGGCGCCACCCCCCGCGCGGATACACCGGCCCGTGGACGAACCCGTCCTCCTGGGGATCGGCGTACAGGATCGCCCCCGCCGCCCCCTTGGCCTGGGCCCGCAGGACCTTGCGCCCCTCCCCCTCGCCGAAGTAGCGCATCAGCACGATGCGCCCCTTGAGATCGACGCCGCGCTCCTCGAGGGCACGGAATTCCCCGACGGTCCCCTGGCCGGCGTAGACCACGTCCCCTTCCACCGTGCCCGAGCCGCTGTAGGCGCAGAATCCCAGGTGATCGGAGGGGCGCTGCGTGAAGGGGTCGCCCGGGACGACCTCCTCGGCCAGCGAGAGAGGCTTCTTGACAGGCGCCGTCAGGGCGATCGATCTCGGGCCCGGATGCGAGCCGTAGAACAGGTAGGACGTGACCTCGGGCTTGAATCCGGCCTTCTCGGCCTCCTGCCTGATGTAGAGCGCCACGCGCTGCGCACCCTCGGTCCCGGCGCGATGCGGCTCTTTGGTCAGCTGCTGGTGCGTGCGGGAGATGCGCGTCCTGTCGAGGAGCGAGGCGAGCTGCTTCTCGATCGCCTGCTCGGCGTCCCAGCCGGGGCTGCTGAAGCCCAGGGGGAGCGAGTCGCGCTCTCGCTCGCCTCCCAGGACGGGGCCGCCCGGGCCGGCGAGGGCGCCCGCCGCCACGAGGCAGAGGGCCAGGAGCCTGTTGCGCTGCATCGCTGTGATGTGCCCGCGGAGCGGCGCCGGATCTCGAGCGGCTCCGGGAGCGGACGGCGTCGCCCCCGGCCGGCGGCGCAGGCGGGCGAGTCTAGCAGATCGGGGCGTTCCTAGCGTCCGCGGTCGTGGGGGACGAAGACGGTCGCCCCGGCCGTGGCGAGGTTGCCGGCCCGGTCCAGGGCGCCGTAGGTGACGAGGTAGGTCCGTCCCGGGCCGTTTCCGGATCGATCGGCGCGCAGAGCGACCTGCCGATCGTCGATCCCTATCGTCGCCCCGGCGACTTGCGCGCCGGCGCGGCCGCCCGTGGGCTCGCTGCTCGCGACCTCCAGGAGCGCGACGGCAGGGGCGGGGTCGCACACGTCGGAGGCGGCCA
>DATNEZ010000048.1:0-14191 GCA_035606645.1 Binatia bacterium | reverse complement strand
TCCCATCTGGGTCGGGAGGTCGAAGGCCACCGACAGGCCGGTCTGGCCGAGCCCCAGGAGGTAGCGCAACCGGCGGTTGGTCTCGCGCGCGTCGCCGAAGCCGGCGTACTGGCGCATGGTCCATGGGCGGCTTCGGTACATCGTCGGCTGCACGCCGCGGGTGAACGGGAAGGACCCGGGGAAGCCCACGTCCTCGGCGTACGGAATGGCCTGGACGTCGAGCGGCGTGTACAGCCTCTCCACGGGGATTCCGCTCGAGGTCTCGAACCGCGGGGAGCGCTCGGGAAGGCGCGCCAGGGACTCGCGCAGGGGGCCCTCGGCCCACTCTTCCAGGAGTTTCACGAGGGTGCGGTCCTTCCGGTGGCTCACGGAAAGAACGTATCACACAAAAGGCGGGACCCGGGCGGGTCCCGCCTTCGTCCCCCCACCCCGCGCGCGGCGCCCCCCCAATGACGCCGCTGCCGCCGGGCAGTCGGAAACTCAATCCTGTCGCAAGCGCGGCGCCGGAGCGCCCGCCCCTAGGGGCAGGTCGTCGGCGCGACGATGATCGTCCCGGTGCTCTTCTTCCCCAGAGCGTCCATTCCCCCGGCCGCCACGGCGCTGTGGCCGACGAGGTAGTAGAAGCTCTGTCCGGTGGCCGGGATCCCGCCGTCCACGACCGAGACGGTCGTTCCGATCGCCTGCTGCGGAACGTCCGATCGGTGGCATGAGAGCGTGGCGTAGGTCGGGTCGCCCGTCACCAACGAGATCGTGCCGCGGAACACGTCGTACCCGTTCACCGAGGTCGGCTGCGGGCGGGCGGGCCAGGCCATCGAGGACGACCCCGCGCTGCCGTGCGTCAGGAGCACGAAGATGTCCTCCCCGTCCCCCGTGTAGACGCGCGCCATGGCGGTGGCCCCGATCGTGCCGGTGCAGGTGAAGCTCGCGCTGCAGCGCACCAGGAGCTGGTAGCTGGCGTCCACCAGCGGGGCGTCGATGAAGGAGTTGTTGGTCGTCCAGTCCTGCACCACCTGGCCGTCCCTGACGAAGCGGTACTGCGCCACGCCGCCGGAGCACCCGCCCGGCAGGGAGGAGGCGGACGCATCCAGGGTCAGCCGCTCGCCCCGCTCGAAGACCGTGTCGGCGTTGGAGTCCCGGATGACGAGGGCCGCGGTCGTCCCGTGGTCGCCCAGGGCGGGGTTGCAGATCGCCGGGCAGGCGCCGGACTGCGGCGCCCTCACGTCGGGCGTCGGCGTCAACTGGGTCTGCAGGGCGCCGGTCAGGCGGATGTCGTCCACCCACCAGCCGTCGTCGTCCAGCTGGTTGTCCCACGAGCCGGCCTCCTGCTCGTACGACTGGGCCGTGGCGCTGAACTCCCATGATGTGGCGATCCAGCGGATCTTCACGCGCTGGCCGAGGTAGGGGGTCAGGTCGAACTTTGTCTGGACCCAGTTGCCGGTCCCCTGGCTGCCGGCCTGCCCGGGACCGGGGCACTCCTTGGTCGTCGTCTGGTCCCACTGCCAGCCGCAGTTCGACCAGACACCGAGCGGCCAGCACAGGGTCTCGTGCACCCCGCGCGGGGCGGGCGGTGCCGTGCCGGTGTCGGTCGGCGTGAGCTGGCAATAGGTCAGGGCCGTCCCGAAGTCGCTCCAGATCTGGGGGATGTGGTCGTAGACGTTCTCGAACGGCACCAGCTTGTCCCAGAAGCCGAAGTTGTCGACGCTCGGACTGGGGTCCTGGTCGACCACGATCTGCACGTCACCGTAGTCGAGGGCGTTGAACGGCTTCGTATTGACCCCATTGTCGTTGCTGATCATGCTGGCGATGTGGAAGAACGACAGGACCAGGTCGCCCGGATCGGGGAACAGGGCCAGGTTGATCGGGTTGGTCGTGAACGCCGCGATCTGCCGGAACTTCGTGGTGTCGCCGTCGGCACGGCTCGCGGTGTTGAAGTGGTAGCCCCAGTGCAGCGAGTTCTGCCCGCTGAAGGCCAGCTTGCCGTCGGTCGGCGTCTGGTGTCCGGTCGTGTTGGGGCAGGTGCCGGCCGGGCAGTGGATGTGCCAGTCCATCTCGTTGTCCGGATCGACGATGCAGCCGGGATCGGCCGGAGGGACATTGAAGCCGCCGCAGCCGATGCCGGCCAGGCCGCCGATCCCTCCCGGGGTGGTGCGGACGGTCACGCCGATCGTGTCGTTGTGGATGTTGGGGGTGCCGTTCGGCAGGTCGTTGATCGACACGAGGCCGTCGCCGTCCCTGTCCGTGTCGAAGGTCTCGACGATCACGCCGTCGTCCGACGTGCCGGGGAGCCCGTCGGGACCCAGCGTCTTCGTCTGCACCGATCCGGGCGGGATGTCGAGGTCGGCCAGGACACGGACCGGCACCTGGGTGGCGGTCCCCAGCGACTCGGCCGAGGTCAGGGTCAGCTGCAGATCGAGGCTGGCCGGGTTCGCCCCGGAAGGGCTCTGCAGGGTCGTCTTGGTGACCAGCTCGAAGTAGTCTCCCGTGTCGTCGCCGTCCCCGGCGATCTTGTTCGGGCCCGGAGTCCCGAGGACCAGGGTCTCGCCCGCGCGGAACAGCGCCCGGAAGACGCTCGGCCGGGTGATGCAGGCGATGTCCGCGTCGCTGCTGTTCACGTTCAGGTTGACGTTGGTCAGGTCGAACGTCGAGGCGTTCTGCACGGTCAGGTAGATGCGCGCCTTCTCGCCGCTGTCCGGGAAGATGTCGCGATCGCCGTCGACGTCGCCGGCGACCACGCTCTTGACGATCAGCTTGGCCAGCGGCAGGGCGCGGCAGGCGACCTCCAGGTTGTAGCTCACGATGTCGTCCGGCGTGCCGGAGTTGTCGTCGTCCCACGATCCGACCGGGTCGCAGGCGTCCCCCAGTCCGTCCGAGTCGGTGTCCAGCTGGCGGTTGGTGTTCAGGATGATCGCGGCGTTGTAGACGGTCGGACAGTCGTCGATCGAGTCGCGGATCTTGTCCACGTCCATGTCGTCGTTGGTCGTGGAGCAGCCGCCCGTGTTGGTGACGCCGGTCCGGACGCAGACCTCCGGACTGATCTCGACGCAGGTGTTTCCGCCTCCGTGGCAGTCGTTGGTGGCTGTACAGATCGTCGCAGGGGTCTCGCTGCAGTGGCCGGTCGTGGGGCAGTTGGCATTCGTGGTGCAGACCAGGGTATTCGAGCGGTTGCACGACCCGTTGGGCAGAGTGGCCTGGACGGCCCCCTGGCAGTCGCCGTCGCAAGCGTCGCCGAGGCCGATGCCGCCGAGGCTGCTGTCGCCGTCGCTGTTGGTCTGCGCCGGGTTGGGTGTGCGGACGCAGTTGTCGTTCCGGTCCTGGATCAGGTCGCCGTCCCGGTCGGCCGACTGGTTGCAGGCCTCCCCCTTCGGGTTCGAGCCGCTGACCGGCACCTGGAGCGGGTTGTAGACGTCCGGGCAGTTGTCGAGCTGGTCCGCGACGCCGTCGAAGTCGACGTCGTCCAGGTCGCAGGCGTCCCCGACGCCGTCGGCGTCGCTGTCGATCTGGGTCGGGTTCGCGAGGCCCGGGCAGTTGTCGCAGAAGTTGCCCAGGCCGTCGTTGTCGCTGTCGGCGTTCGTCGGGTCGAAGATCTGGGGGCACTTGTCGGGCCCGAGCGGCGGTGCCAGGAGGTTGTCGCCGTCCAGGTTCTCGAAGGTGCGCTCCCCGACCTGGCCGTCCGCGTCCCCGTCGCACTGCGGATCGATGTAATAGACCTTGAGCGTCTGATCCACGGCCGGGGTGACGTACAGGTTGCCGGGATTGTTGAACTGCCCCGACACCGTGATCGTGCCGCGGAAGATCCCGGGGGACACCTCGGGCAGCGGGAAGGTCTTGATCGGCATGTTGACGAGGTTCACGCCGGTGGTGATCGGCTTCGAGTCGCTCTCGGTCGCCGCCAGCACGGTGACCGAGCCGGAGCCCGCCACCTTGGGATCGTTGACCGTCACCTCGATCGCCTCGTCGCACTGGTACAGCGAGGTGCGGTCCACGACCAGCGTGGCGCACTGCTGTCCCGCCGCCTGGCCGGCCTGTCCGAAACGCTGGCAGGCGGGCGTGTGGGCCGGGACGAACTGGCTCTCGTCCATCGGGTGGACCTCGTCCCACTCCAGGACCGGGTCGTCGATCGCCAGGCCGTAGTCGGCCACGCCGGCCGAGCTCTCGATCACGAAGAACCCGACCTCGAACTGCCAGCGCGTGCCGGTCGCCCCGGAGCTGAAGAAGCCGCCCGGCTCGAAGGTGCCCGGCCCGGTCTCCGCGAAGACCTGCCCTTCCAGGTAGTTGATCAGCGAGAAGTCGTAGTTGCGCGTCGGGCCGGCCGGGCGCCGGTCGACCGGGTGGCCGTCCGCGGCGAGCGGCAGCGGATCGATGGGGCGCGGGTACGGCATGAAGTCGGGGGCCGCCGCCGGGATCGGGCTCGAGCTGTTCGGGTTGGTGTTGGCGGTGAATCCCGAGAACCCCTTCTCGTCCCCCGTGACCGTGCGGGTCGCGAGGATCGAGCCGTTGGGGTCGACCAGCGCGCCGAAGGTCCGCTGCGTGACGATGTCCGTGTTGGCCGGGTCGATCCCGTAGTTGTACGTGTCGAAATGCCAGGTGTTGTAGTAGACGCCGCCGAAGCGCGGGTAGAACACGGTCTGGCAGAGCAGGCAGTTGCGGTCGTCGCTCTCGATGTTGGTGTCGAGGTTGACGAAGCCGCCGGCGAACTCGTCGAAGGTCTGGAGGTTGACGTTCACCGCCAGGCGCTGGAACTCGACGGTGTACGGGAAGCCGCGCGCGTCCGGCAGCTGGCGCACCTGGGCGATGATCGGCGAGATCAGGACGTCCATGATCCGCTCCGCCTGGGGCGGCGTGCCGGGCTCCTGGGGCATCTTGTAGTTGTCGCAGCCCAGGGCGAGGTCGTCCGGCGTCGTGGTGTCCCCGTCCCCGGTGTGCCAGATCCCGGCGCCGAGGTTCTGGAACAGCGGGGCCGCGTTGTTGTCGTCGTTCGCCGACTGGAAGCCGCAGATCCCCGAGCGCTGGTGCTCCCAGATGACGCCGGCGGCGTTCCCCTCGATGCTGACCGGGTGGCGCGTCGGGAAGAAGCCGCCGTCGTTGCGGTCGAAGGCGAACGGGACCTTGTCCCGCGAGTCGGGCCCGCCCGGACCGAACAGGATGCCGGGGTCCAGGATGCCGTTCGGGATGGCGTCGAACTCGCCGGGGTCCTGCAGGCCGTTGCCGTTCAGGTCCTCGCCGAGGACGTTGCGCACCAGCCCCCCGTCCGAGAGGAACAGCGACGAGAAGGTGATGTCCTCGTCCGGGATCTGGATGGTCGTGAACGGGTCGATGACGTCGGCCTTGTCGACCTGGAGATTGCGGTTCAGGTCGCGCACCTCGCGGCCGCCGGTCGGAAAGTCCGTCGAGTAGTGGAACACCTCGCGGTCGGAGTTCAGCGCGTGGGTGAAGGCGAAGGTCTGCCGCCCGATCACCTTCGAGCGGTTGCTCGAGTCGAGGCCGAGGGTGAGCGTGACCTTGCGGCTGGCGACCGGCAGGGCGTTCAGGATCGCGCCGTCGATCTTCAGCGAGAAGCCGATCCCGGTGCTCTGCCCCCCCGGCAGGCGGCCGATCCCCTTGGGCGAATCGAGGACCTTCACCGCCGCGGCCCCCGTTCCCGACGGCGTCAGGGTGGCGACCACTCCCGTGTAGTCGTCCCCCCGGTTGGTGTTCACGATCGCCACGGTGTAGGACACGATCTCGTCCGCGTCGGGGAACTGGTCGCGATCGCACCCTCCGGCGACGAGCACGGGGCCGTCCGTCTGGTTCGTGACCTTCAGGACGCCGGCGAACAGCTCCGGATCGCAGCGCACGGTCCCGCGCGCCTGGCCGTTCACGGGGGCGTCGACGTAGTCGGCCACGATGAAGCGCCCGCTGTCGGCCTCCAGCAGGCCGTTGTTCGAGACCGCGTTCGGCGACGCCTGGCGCACCGGCACCTTCACCGAGCGGAAGCCCTTGCTTCCCGCCGGGGTCTCGTTGAACGCGAAGCCGCGCTCGGTGTCCAGCACGGTGCCCGCGGCGTCCTGCACCGTCAGGGTGATGGCGGAGCCCACGCTGGCGGTCGTGGCGTCCCCGTCGAACACCTGGACCTCGACGTCGTCGGCGCAGCCGTAGGTGGCCTTGTCCAGGTCGACCGCGCTGGCCGGGAAGGTGTGGCTCGTCCCGCCCCAGGTCTGCGATCCCGTGCCGAAGACCGGGCCGGCGATCAGGAGCGCGTACGGCTGGCCGGCGGCGTCCAGCAGGCCGTCGCCGTCCGTATCTTCCGTGCCGTCCAGGCGGAAGTTGCCGTTCGCGTCCTCGTTCGCGCCGTTGATGGCGCTGATCTGCCCCGGCACCGCGCCGCCCGTGCCGCGCTTCACCCGGACGCGCCACGTGCCGACGTTGAGCTGCGAGTCGGCCGGCTGACCCAGGTTGTCGACGCGGACGGCGGACAGGTGGATCGCCTCGACCGGGTTGCGCGTGTCGTTGAGATCCGGTCCGACGGCGCCCCGCCCCTGCGACCACTGGCCGACGCGCGTTCCGCCCCCGGTCTGGTAGACGTTGCCGTCATAGATGATGTTGTCGTTGGCGCTGGTCGCCCCGCAGGGGGCGCCGCCCGGGGCGATGTCCCCCTGGAACAGGCAGTTGTCCCGGCCCGGAGACTCGAGCTCGAGATCGAGGTCGTTCACCAGGGTGCCGTTCCCCTCCGCCACGTCGGGAGGATCGGCCCAGGCCAGGGCCACGCGCAGGGAGCCGACCGTCACGACGCGTCCGCCGCCTGTCAGGGTCGCCGTGTTGGGGGAGTTGACCACGAAGGTGCGGGCCACGTTGGTGTTCGTCGTGTTGTTGATGGGCAGCTCGCCGGTCCCCATGTCGTCGTAGATCAGGAGGCCCGCCGCCGGATACTCGGGCGTGTTCGGGAGCCCGATCGGCCGGGACGGGGGCCAGTTCGGGATCGGCAGGACGGAGGAGAGCTGGATCCGGCCGTACCCCTGCTCGTTGTTCCCGAGGACGCCGACCTGGGTCCCCGACACCGCCCCCATGTTGAGGGCCCTCGACTGGCCGATCAGCCGGTCGGCGGTCGTCGGGAAGTCGCTGACACCGACGTTCTCCATGAAATTGGCGCTCGCCACCATGGCCGCCTTGACCAGGGACCCCGAGAGGCCCGGCATCCGGTTGCCTGTCGTCCGGCTGCTGGTGGGATAGAAGCCCTGGGAGAAGTAGTCGCGCACCAGGGCCCCCGCGCCGGTGGCGTAGGCCGAGGCGTAGGAGGTCCCGAGGTTCCCCTCGTCGAGCTGGGACTCGACGGGGGCGGCGTTGTCGTTGTCCCGGCTGCGCAGGACCGCGACACCCATGGTGCCCGGGGCCGCGAACAGGCCGCTGAAGTCGTCCCCCGCCGACATGACGATCGGGGCGGTGCGCAGGGAGACCGCCGTGGCCGGCCCGCGCGACGACCAGGGGGAGGAGTTCTCCTCCTCGTTCAGCGCCCCCGCGAAGGTCTGCATGTCGTAGCGGTGGCTGCCGACCGAGACGATGTTCTTGGCGGTCGCGGGGGGCGGGATCTCCAGGCCGGCCGGCATGTTGGGATCGTTGTCCGCGGCGGTCCCGTCGAACATGTCGGGATAGAGCCGCTTGGACACCTGCACCGGGGCCGATCCCTGGTTGCCGACCGGGACGAAGACCATGTAGTCCCGGTTGTTGACCAGGAACGTGTCGATCTGGTGCGAATCGATCGTGTAGGTGCCGTTCTGCGGATTGATGACGATGTTGTCGAAGTTCGGCACGCCGAACGGCAGCACCTGCAGGTGGACGTTGTTGCCGCCGTTGCGCGCGTTCATCAGCACGGTGGTGTCCATGTTGCCGGGGATGACGTTCCCGCCCAGCTCGATCAGCTCGTTGATCAGGCAGCGGTCCGGGCCGGCGGCGTCCTGCATGAGGATGCGCGCCCCGCGCGCGATGCCGTCCAGGTTGATGCCGGTGATGGTCGGCTGGCCGATTCCGATCGACTTGCTGATGAACACCCCGACGCCGGAGGGATTCCCGGCGATGGCGCCCGCCACCACGTTGCCGTGCGTGCCGCTGCCGAAGAGGGGGCCGTCGCAGGTGTCGCCGTTGCCGAGAATCGTCTGGATCGCCTGCACCTTGCGGTGGCTCGGGGAGGGGAAGGCGTGCGTCAGATCGAACACCTGCGTCGCGCTCTGCGAGAACTGCGCCGAGTCGGCGGAGAGGCCGTTGTCGGTCACCGCGACGATCTGCGGCGGCACGGTGTCGGTGCCGTTGTTGATCCGCTGCCCGTCGCCGTTGGTGTCGATGCCGCCGCCGTCGACGCCGGCGTCGTGGTACGGCCGGGCGCCGAGGGTGTCCTCGACGCTGCCGGTCATCACCAGGCTGGCCCCCTCCGCGTTCGACAGCATGTACTCGGGGACCTCCTGCACGGCGCCGGCCTCGTCGATCGCGGCGATCGCCGCGACCTGCGCCGACTCCGCCTCGACGCGCAGCACCCTGCCGTCCCCGGAGTAATCGGTCACGGCGCGCGAGCCCGCGATCGCCTCGAGGGCGCGGCGCAGGCCGGAAATTTCCTCCGCCGTGGAGCCCGGCCACGCGGCCACCATCATCTCGAGCCGCGTGCTCTTCCCGCGGCTCCTCTGGATCATCGGCGTGCGGCCGAGCGCGCGGTCGATCTTGAGACCGGGGTGGTACGGCATCATCGCCTCGACGAACGGCAGGCCGGCCAGCCGCTCGAGCGCGGCCGCGCCGCGTCCGCGGACCAGGAAGGCGCGATCGGGAAGGGCGCCGACGATTCGGGCCGACACGCCGAGCTGGCGCTCGATCTCGTCGAGGCCCAGGTCGCGCAGCGCCTCGGCGGACACCTGGACCAGGTTGGCGCCCGGAGCGACCCCGCCCCGATCGGGGCGCGTGTGGGTCGCCTTGCGCTTCAGGCCGGCGGGCAGGGCATCGAGCCCGTGCGGGTGCTTCAGGTCGATGAAACCGAGGGAGGTCAGGACCAGGCCGCGGCGATCGCGCGGCTCGGGAATCGATTGGAAGTTTTCGCCGAAGGGGGACAGCCCGGGGGCGCGCTCGGTGGCCGGCGGCAGGTGCGTCTGCTGCCAGAAATCATACGAGCTGTCGGGACCGAACCGCTCCTCGAAGGAGAGCCCCTTCTGCTTGCGCGCCGACGCGTCGGCGCCCGCGCCGGCGTCCCGACCGGCGAGGCTCGCGCCGAGCCCGAACATGAAAACGGCCGCCAGGACCAAGGCGGCGGACGCCACGACCGGCAGGGCTCCAGAATTCCCCGGCTTGCGCATCAATCCCTCCAGAAAACACGTCCCCTCGCGTCCCGACCGGGCGCCAAGGGACTTAGCTCGGGCCTTACAGATCTGTCACCCAGCACTTCACCTGTTTGAGTTCCAGATACGGCCAACCCTCAGTCTTGTCAACGGCTTTCTGGGCATTCGCCCGGCGCGGGACGGGCGCTCGACGGGAGGCGCATGCGCCGACCCGCTTGTTGCGCCCCGCAGTCCATGGTGCGCCCCGAATAATGGGACCGGCCCGAAGACGGACCCCCTTCAATTGCGCCACCGGTGCCGTTTCCAGTAACATGGCGCCATCATGTTCAAGACGATCGAATGGACGGACGAGGGCGTGGTGATGCTCGATCAGCGTCGCCTCCCGGAGCGGGAATCGTATCTCACGCTGCGCTCTCCCCAGGAGGTGGCGGACTCGATCCGGGACATGGCGATCCGCGGCGCGCCCGCCATCGGTGTCGCCGCGGCGATGGGGATCGCGCTCGGGTTCCGCGGCGAGGGGGGCGGCCCGGGGGACGAGCGCCGCGGGCGCTTCGAGACGCTGGCCCGCCTCATGGCGGCGACGCGGCCGACGGCGGTGAACCTGGCGTGGGCGATCGAGCGGATGCGGGTCTGCTTCGAGGCGCACCGGAGCGATCCGTACCCCCGCCTGCAGGCCGCCCTCAGGGACGAGGCGGCGGCGATCCTGACCCAGGACATCGAGGCCAACCGGGCGATGGGCCGGCACGGCGCGTCGCTCGTGCCGAAGGACGGCCGCGTCCTGACGCACTGCAACGCCGGGGCGCTGGCCACGGCGGGATACGGCACGGCGCTCGGCGTGGTGCGGGCCGCCTTCGAGGACGGCAAGCGCGTGGCCGTCTATGCCTGCGAGACACGCCCCTTCCTGCAGGGGGCCCGCCTGACCGCCTGGGAGCTGCACCGCGACGGCATTCCGGTCACGGTCCTGACCGACGGCATGGCCGGGCACCTGTTCCAGAAGCGCGCCATCGATCTCTGCCTGGTCGGCGCCGATCGCATCGCCAGGAACGGCGACACGGCGAACAAGATCGGCACGTACCAGATCGCGGTCCTGGCGCAGGCGCACGGCGTGCCGCTCTATGTCGCCGCGCCGATCTCGACGCTCGACCCGTCCGCCTCCACGGGGGCCGACATCCCGATCGAGGAGCGCAGCCAGGTCGAGGTCACGCACCTCGGCGGCCGGAGCATCGTGCCGGAGGGCGTGCCGGTCATCCATCCGGCCTTCGACGTCACGCCGCACCGCCTGATCGCCGCGATCATCACCGAACGCGGCGTGGCGCGGCCGCCGTACACCAGGAGCCTCGCCGCCCTGCGCGGCGGCCCTTCCACGTCCCGCCGGCCCGCGAAGCCGGCGCGTGGTGCCCGCCCGGCGCGCGGTTCACGGCCGGCGCGCCAGGGCCGCGCGGCGCGCGAGGCCCGCCCGGCGCGCGGCTGAAGCCCCGGCGGCGGGACCCCGACACGATGACGATCCCCGACAATCCGGTCCTCCTGGGAATCGAGACCTCCTGCGACGAGACGGCGGCGGCCGTCCTGCGGGGCCGGACCATCCTGTCCAACGTGATCGCCTCGCAGACCGACATCCACAGCGAGTACGGCGGCGTCGTCCCCGAGCTGGCGTCGCGCCATCACCTCGAGCGCATCGACGCCGTCGTCGACCTGGCCCTCAAGCGGGCGGAGACCCGGCTCGCCGATCTCGACGCCGTGGCCGTGACGGTCGGACCCGGGCTGGTCGGATCCCTTCTGGTCGGGCTGCAGGCGGCCAAGGCGATCGCCTACGTCCGCGGGATCCCGCTCCTGGCGGTCAACCACCTCGAGGGGCACCTGCGATCGGTCTTTCTCGAGCACCAGGACCTCCCCTTCCCCGCGGTCAGCCTGATCGCGTCCGGGGGGCACACCTCGGTGTACCTGTCGCGCGACGAGGACAGCGCCGTGCGCCTGGCGCGGACGCGCGACGACGCCTCGGGGGAGGCCTTCGACAAGGTGGCGAGGCTCGTCGGCCTGGGCTATCCGGGCGGCCCGGTGGTCGATCGCCTGGCGAAGACCGGCGACCGCGGGGCCGTGCCGTTCTCGGCGCCGAAGATGTCGGACGGGAGCCTCGATTTCTCGTTCAGCGGCTTCAAGACGGCCGTGATGCGCCACGCGAAGGCCAGAGGGCTCGACCGCCCCTTCACCACGGTCGAGCCGGACCAGGAGACCCGGGACCTCCTGGCGTCGTTCCAGTCGGCCGTGGTCGAGTTCATGGTGAAGCGCGTCCTGACCGTGGCCCGGCGCGAGGCGGCCCGATCGATCTGCCTGTCGGGGGGCGTGGCCTGCAACTCGCTGCTCAGGGCGCGCCTCGCCGAGGAGGCGGGCAAGGCCGGCCTGCAGTCGTTCGCCGTCAGCCCGGCGCTGGCGGGCGACAACGCCGCGATGATCGCCGAGGTCGGGCGCCGGCAGCTCCTCCGGGGCCAGCTCGCCGGCCTGTCCCAGAACGCCGATCCCGGCCTGGACTTCTAGGAGCCTAGGCGCGCATGGACCCCCGGCTGATCCGCAACTTCTGCATCATCGCCCACATCGATCACGGCAAGACCACCCTGTCCGATCGCATCCTCGAGCTGACCGGCGCCCTGACGAAGCGCGAGATGACGGACCAGATCCTGGACGGCATGGACCTCGAGCGCGAGCGCGGCATCACCATCAAGGCGCACGCGGTGGCGCTCGACTACAAGGCCTCGGACGGCCAGACGTACCGCCTGAACCTGATCGACACCCCCGGGCACGTCGACTTCGCCTACGAGGTGTCGCGATCGCTCTCGGCCTGCGAGGGGGCGGTCCTGGTCGTGGACGCCTCGCAGGGGGTCGAGGCGCAGACGCTGGCCAACTCCTACATGGCGGTGGACCACCACCTGACGGTGCTGCCGGTCATCAACAAGATCGACCTGCCGTCGGCGGAGCCGGAGCGCGTCGTCGACCAGATCGAGGGGATCATCGGCATCTCGGCGCACAACGCCATCCTGTGCTCGGCCAAGGAGGGGACCGGGGTGCGCGACATCCTCGAGGCGGTGGTGCGCGACGTCCCGCACCCCAGGGGCGATCCCCAGGCGCCTCCGAAGGCGCTGATCTTCGACTCGTGGTTCGACGTCTACCGCGGCGTGGTCATCCTGGCGCGCGTCATCGACGGCACGCTCACCCGCAAGATGCGCATGCGGCTGATGGCCACCGGCCGCGAGTACGACCTCGAGGAGCTCGGGCTCCTGACGCCGAAGCTGGTGCCGGTCGATTCCCTGTCGGTCGGCGAGGTCGGGTTCCTGATCGCCAACATCCGGGACTCCACCGAGGTCAAGATCGGGGACACCGTCACCGACGCCCGCCGCCCCGCGGCCATCGCGTTCCCGGGCTTCCAGGAGATGCGCCCGATGGTGTTCGCCGGCCTGTTCCCGATCGGCGAGTCGTCCTACGACAACCTGCGCGACGCCCTGGACAAGCTGCGCCTCAACGACTCGTCCTTCACGGTCGAGCCCGAGACCAGCGAGGCCCTCGGGTTCGGGTTCCGCTGCGGCTTCCTGGGGCTCCTGCACATGGAGATCGTGCAGCAGCGCCTGGAGCGGCACTTCGAGATGGAGCTGATCACCACCGCGCCGTCGGTGCGCTACCGCATCACCACCACCGACGGCGAGACCCTCGAGATCAGCAACCCGGCCAAGCTCCCCCCGCCCCAGAAGATCGATCGGTGGGAGGAGCCGGTGATCACGGCGCTCATCCTCACGCCGCCCGATCACGTCGGCGGGATCCTGGCCCTGTGCCAGGACAAGCGGGGGATCCAGAAGGAGATCAAGTACCTCACCACCACCCGCGTGCTGATCACCTACGAGCTGCCGTTCAACGAGGTGGTCCTCGACTTCTACGATCGCCTCAAGACCCTGTCGCGCGGCTACGCCTCGCTCGACTATCACCACACCGGCTGGTGGGAGTCGGACCTGGTGAAGCTCGACATCCTGGTGAACGGCGACCCGGTGGACGCCCTGTCCCTGATCGTGCATCGGGAGCGGGCGGTCCCCAAGGGGCGCGCCCTGGCGCAGAAGCTGCGCGAGGTCATCCCCCGGCAGCTCTTCGAGGTGGCGATCCAGGCCGCCATCGGCAGCAAGATCGTCGCCCGGGAGAACGTCGCGGCCATGCGCAAGGACGTCCTGGCCAAGTGCTACGGCGGCGACATCACGCGCAAGCGCAAGCTCCTGGAGAAGCAGAAGGAAGGGAAGAAGCGGATGAAGAAGGTCGGGCGGGTGGACCTCCCCCAGGAGGCGTTCCTGGCGCTTCTCAAGGTGCAATGAGGCTGGAAACCGGCGCGCGTTGGTCCCATAATCTGGGCGCACCGGGGGGTGCATGACGATCTCGCTGAAACCGCGACGGTTCCTGTTCGAGTACACGCAGGCGGGGCTGGTGGCCATCATCTTCGCCCTGTTCGTGCGCACCTTCCTGTTCCAGCCGTTCACCATTCCCAGCCCGTCCATGGAGGACACCCTCCTGGTCGGGGACTACATCCTGGTGAACAAGTTCGCCCTGACCCCCCTGGCCTCCCCGCTCGAGCGGGCCTTCCTGCCGATCGCCCCGGTGAGGCGCGGCGACGTGATCGTCTTCCGCTACCCCCACGACGAGCGCCAGGACTACGTCAAGCGCGCCATCGGCCTGCCCGGGGAGACCCTGAAGATCGTCGACCGCGTGGTCTACATCCAGAAGCCCGGGCAGGAGGGGTACGTGCCGCTGATCGAGCCCCTCGCCCTCCACAAGGACCCCGGCTCGGTCCCTCCCGAGCTGGACAACTTCGGCCCGCTCGTCATCCCGGACGGACAGTACTTCGTCATGGGGGACAACCGCGACAACAGCCTCGACAG
>DATNEZ010000043.1:0-4359 GCA_035606645.1 Binatia bacterium | reverse complement strand
GATCCATCGGCGCGACGGTCCAGTCCGAGCCGAACGCGAGATGCGCGCCCCGGTCGAGGAGGGAACGGAAGGCGTACGTCGTCTTGATCCGGTCGGGGCCGATGCGCTTCTCGGCCCAGCGGCCGTCGTCGATGGCGTGGTACGGCTGCATCGAGGCGATGACGCTCTGCGAGGCGAAGCGCTCGAAGTCCTTCGGCGCCATGTGCTGCGCGTGCTCGATCCGGAAGCGCCGATCGCGCGCGCCGTTGGCCTTCGCCACCTCGGCGAACAGGTCGAGGATCATCGAGATCCCCTGGTCGCCGATGGCGTGGATGCAGAGCTGCAGTCCGGCGGCGTCCGCCCGGGTCATCCGCTCGCGCATCCGCGAGAGCGGCTGCATCTCGTCCGACAGGAGGCCGCGGTTCCCGGGGGTGTCGCTGAACGGCTCGAAGAAGTACGCGGTCGTCGAGCCGAGCGACCCGTCCGCGTATCCCTTCAGGGCCCCGAGCCTGAGCCACGGCGAGCCGAACGAGCGGCGGATGCCGATCTTCGCCTGGTCCTCCCAGCCGGCCAGGGGGGGCGCGTTGTAGATCCGCGTGGTCAGCTCGCCGCGCTCGAGCAGCTCGGCGTAGACGGCCATGTCGGCGTACTCCGGGTTCATGTCCTGCACCGACGTGACCCCGAGCCGGGCCGCGTGCCCAAGCGCCCGGCGCGCCGCCCGCATCCGCTGGTCGCGCGTGTAGGGCGGGATCACCTTGTAGATGGCGCCCAGGGCCGCGTCCTTGAAGAGGCCGTTCGGCGCCCCCGAGGCGTCGTGCACGATCGCTCCGCCCGGGGGATCCGGGGTCTTCGCCGTGACTCCGGCCAGCCGGATGGCGGCGGAGTTGGCCAGCGCCATGTGGCCGTCGTAGCGCGCGAGGAAGACCGGCGTGTCCCCGGTGACCTTGTCGATCAGCGTCCTGTCCGGCAGCGTCGCCGGGCTCCACATCGTCTCGTCCCAGTTCCCACCCTGGACCCATTCCCCCTTCGGGGTCCTGGCGACCTGGGCCGCGATGCGCTTGACGAACTCCTCGCGCGTGGGGGCGTCCTTCAGGTCGACGTTGTCGAGGTCCATGCCGCCGACCACGAAATGGACGTGGGCGTCGTTGAATCCCGGCACCACGCGGCGGCCGCCGGCGTCGAGGACCCGGGTCGAGGGGCCGCGCCAGGCGTCGATCTCGGCGCGCGTCCCCGTCGCGACGATCCGATCGCCGAGGATCGCCACCGCCTCGCACTCGGGGCGCCCCTTGTCGACGGTGAACACTTTCGCGTTGGTGACGATCAGGTCGGCGGCCGGAGCCCCGGCGGGCTTCGCGGCGGCAGCCGCCCAGGACGCCGCGCCCCCCGGCCCGAGGAGCGCCAGCACCGTGGTCGCTCGAACGACCGCGTCCCGAATGCCCGACCGTCGTCCATCCCGCCGATGAAGCATCATTCCGTTCCCTCCGCTGCGTCGAGCGCGATGCCGTACTTCTTTGCCTTGCGGTAGAGCGTGCCGCGGGCGATTCCGAGGTCGCGCGCGGCCGCCCGGATGTTGCCGCCGCGCGCCTTCAGGGCCTGCTCGAGCAGGCGCTTCTCCGCGTCCACCATCGTGGTCGAGCGTGCCGCGGGGCCGGTAGGGGCCGCGTGGGTCGCGGATGCGGCAGGGGACCCGGCGGCGATCCCGGCCGTGGCCCGGGGCGCGGCCGGCGGGCCCGCCTGGAGCGGCGGCAGGTGCTCGGGGAGGATCGGCGCTCCCGCGGGGCACAGGATGCTCGCCCGCTCGATGACGTTGCGCAGCTCCCGCACGTTCCCCGGCCACGCGTACGACTGCAGCAGGCGCGCGGCCCCTTCGGAGATCGGCGGACCGGCAGGCGCCCGGCTCGAGGACGCGTCGCCGGCCGCCTCGCGGTACTCGGAGAGAAAACCCCGGGCGAGCGGCACGACGTCGTCGGGGCGATCCCGCAGGGGCGGAAGCCGGATCGCGAAGACGTTCAGACGATAGAGAAGATCCTGACGGAAGCGCCCCTGCGTCACCGCCAGGTCGAGATCGCGATGCGTCGCCGCCAGCAGGCGCACGTCCGCCTCGATCTCCGCCAGCCCCCCCACCCGCCGGAAGCGCCCCTCCTCCAGCACCTTCAGGAGCTTCGCCTGGATGCCGTATTCCATCTCGCCGATCTCGTCCAGGAGCAGCGTGCCGCCGTCCGCCGCCTCGAACAAGCCGATCTTCTTGTCGGTCGCCCCCGTGAAGGCGCCGCGCTCGTGACCGAACAGCTCCGACTCCGTCAGGTCCTTCTGCAGACCGGCGCAGTTCAGCTCCACGAACGGCTCGGCGCGCCGCGGCGACAGGGCGTGGATGTGCCGCGCGAGCATCCCCTTCCCCGTGCCGGTCTCGCCGAGCAGCAGCACCGTCGTGTCCCGCGCCGCCACCGCCCCGGCCAGGCGCAGCGCGTCCGCCATCCCCGGGGAATCCCCCAGCCGCGCCGGGGCGGTCCGCGAGTCCAGCCGCTCGAGCCGGGCGGTCCTGTGCCTCAGCCCCCAGGTCTCCAGCCCCTTCTCCACCAGAGCCAGCAGACGCTTCGGGTCGAGCGGCTTGGTGACGAAGTTGTCCGCGCCGCGCCGCATCGCCTCGACCGCCATCTCGATGGTCCCCTGCGCGGTCATCATGATGATCGCCATCTCCGGCCGGAGCGTCCGCAGGCGCGGCAGCAGGTCGAGCCCGCTCTCCCCCCCGAGCCGCACGTCCACCAGCGCCAGGCGCACGGGCTCCCGCGTGGCGATCTCGAGGGCCGCCGCGCCGGTCTCGGCGCACGCCACGGCGTGGCCGGCGTGCGCCAGCAGCCCCGACAGCGCCTCGTTCAGCGACGGGTCGTCGTCGACGATCAGGATCTTCCGGGTGGGCTGCGTCATCGGAATTCGCCGGGCCTCCGGGGGCCAGACTAGGCCGGGGCTCGCGTCCCGGTCAAGCGCCCCGCGGCTTGACGCCCCCGGGGAGCCCGCATACACTCCTGCCGCTCTTCCATTCTCGGAATCTTTCGAACCATGATCCTGCGCCGAGGCCCCCGGCCCGCCCTCCTGCTGGCGCTTCTCCTGTCGCACGCCGGCGCCGCCTGGGCGCTCGATCCCGCCCGCCAGGTCACGCAGTACGTCCACGACACCTGGCGGAAGGACGACGGCCTGCCGCAGAACTCCGTGAAGGAGATCGTCCAGACGCGCGACGGCTACCTGTGGCTGGCGACCCAGGACGGCGTGGCCCGCTTCGACGGCGTCCGCTTCACCGTCTACAACACCCGCACGACGCCCGCGTTCCTGGACGACAACGTCTGGGCGCTGCGGGAGGACCGCGACGGCCGGCTGTGGATCGGCACGCGCGGCGGCCTGATGGCGCGGACCGGGAACGGCTTCGCGTCCTACACCACCAAGGACGGGCTCCCGGCCAACCACGTGCGGGGGATCTACCAGGACCGGAAGGGCACGCTGTGGATCGGCAGCGCGGGGGAGCTGGCGGTCTTCGAGAACGGCCGCGGCCGCGTCTACAAGGACAAGGCGGGCGTCGGCGTCACCGGCGGCTCGTCGTTCTGCGAGACCGCGGACGGGAGCCTGTGGATCGCCGCCGGCCGCCTCTACCGGCTGAAGGACGACCTGTTCACGGTGTACGACGAGGCGCGCGGGGTCCCGGGCCGGGTCTTCGTCGTCGCCCCGGGGCCGCAGGGGGAGCTGTGGTACGGCACGCTGGGCCTGGGGGCGGGGCGTCTCGACGGGGAGCGCGTCGTGCGGGTGACCGTGAAGGAGGGCCTGCCGTCCGACATGGTGATGGCCCTGCGCGCCGACCGCGACGGAACCATGTGGATCGGCACGAGCGGCGGCGGCCTGGTGCGCTACCGCGACGGCGCGTTCTCCGCGCTGCGCGCCGACAACGGGCTTCTGGCCGACGAGGTCAACTCGCTGCGCGAGGACGTCGAAGGAAGTCTCTGGGTCGGGACCAACGGCGGCGGGCTGCACCGGTTGAAGGACGGCGACTTCACGACGTTCGGCATTCCCGAGGGGCTCACGACCCGGGTGGTGTCCACGGTCTTCGAATCCGCCGACGGGTCGGTGTGGGCCGGCGCGGTGGGAGGCGGCGCCTACCGGCTGCGGAACGGCTCGTTCACGCGCTACACCACGAAGGACGGCCTGCCGCACGACTCGGTAATCTCCATCGCCGAGGACCGGGCCGGAACGATCTGGCTCGGCACGGCCGGCGGCGGGCTCAGCCGCATGGAGACGAACGGCCGGTTCGCCCCGTTCCCGAAGGGGAACACCGAGGGGGGGGTGATCGTCAGCGCGCTCGAGCCGGGGCGGGACGGGAGCCTGTGGATCGGGAGC
>DATNEZ010000028.1:0-5523 GCA_035606645.1 Binatia bacterium | reverse complement strand
CGACCGCTGAGCGTCAGTCGCCCGTCGCCGTCCCTGTCCTCCCCCGGATCGAGCTGCCGGTTGCGGTTGAGATCCTCGAACACGTCGTACACGCCGTCCGAATCGTAGTCCTCCCCCGCATCGCGATCGGAGGCCTCGAAGAAGCCGTTGTGGTTCCGGTCGGTCATCAGGATTCCGTTGCGGTTCGTGTCGGGATCGAGGGTCGGGTCCAGCGACGGCCGCTCGTCGAAGTGGGCGATGGACGTCTCGAGCGCGATGTAGGGATTGAGGACCGTGGTCAGACGGGCGGTGAGGATCGGCCCGCCCTGATGCGTGGTGTAGCCGCTCTCCACACGGGTGAGGCTGTTCAGACCCTGGTTCAGGTATTCCTGCGGGTCGTAGTTGATCGACAGCGCGAAGCGGTTGTTCGCCGTGGCCTGCCAGGTCAGCTTGGCGAATTCCCGGAATTCCCGGGTCCCCGTCACGAAGGCGGTGTTGACGGCGTTGACCGGGTCCTCTATCTGCACGTATTCGTGCGCCATGAAGAACCACGCCCGGTCCCTGACGATCGGACCCTCCAGCGACAGGAACGGCGTGAAGTCGTTGAAGCTCAGGTCCCGAAGTCCCTGCTCTCCGATCCCGCCGTGCAGCCGCGGGTTGTCCGTTCCCGCCCCGTCCCCGTCCAGCGCCTGCCCGCGCCAGAAGAACTTGAAGGTCCCCTTGAACTCGTTCCCGCCCGACTTGGTGATGATGTTGGCGAACCCTCCCTGGGCCCGGCTGTACTCCGCCGTCGCCCCGGAAGTCTTGATCTCGATCTCCTGGATCGAGTCGATGTTGAGCTGGGCGCCGATCTTGCCGGTCAGGGGGTCGGTGGTGCTGACGCCGTCCACCAGGGTGACGACGTCGGTGTCGCGGGCGCCGTGGATGTTGGGATTGCCGTCGCCGTCGGTGTCGGTGACCCCCGGCGCGAGAGACAGGATGTCCTGGTAGTTGCGCCCGAGGATCGGCAGGGCGTCGATGAACTCGGACGTGAGCCGGGTCTGCGTCGTGGTCACGTCCAGGTCGACGACCTGGGGCTTGGCCCGCACCTCGACCCGCTCCCGGAACGGAGTCTCGGGCTGCAGCGTGATGTGCAGCGAGGTCGTCTGCCCGACCTTGATCTCGATCTCCGAGTAGTCGGACGTCGCGAATCCGGGAAACGTGGCCCGGACGAAATAGTCCCGTGCCACGGGCAGGGAGCCGACCTGGAACGACCCCGTGCTGTCGGTCACGGCCCCCCGTCCCGACACTCCCTGGCTGCTGCTCGCCACCACGATCGTGACCCCGGCGAGGGGGGCCCCCTTCTCGTCGGTGGTCACGCCACGCAGGCTGCCTGTCGTCTGGGCCAGGATGATGGATGGGGCCAGCAGGGTCAGAGCGACACAGAGAATGGGCGCGCGGGGCACACGACTCATTGGCCTGCGGTCCCCTCCGTGAATGGGCCCTCATATTACACCCCGGGGGGGGCCGGCGTTACGATTTTGAGTGTCGAAAAGGCTGCATCCGTGCCGCAGCCCTCCCGGCCACCGCGTTGACCTGCAATGGTTTATGACATATATTCTGAGCCACCAAAGTTACGAGGGGACGGGTGAGATCCATCCGCTCGACCATCTTGGTTGTCCTGGTTCTTGTCCCGCTCGCTCCGCTGGGGGCCACCCAGGCGGATGACCACGACATCTTCCTGAGCACCCTCCCCTGGAAGGGATTCGAACCGTCCCAGGACTCGGGGGGGGCGGCTCGCGGGGCCGGAGAGGCCCTTGCGGCCCTGGCCGGCGTCGAGACCCTGCCGGTCGCATGCGGCACCCCCTTGGCGCGAAGCCTGGCGATCCACGGGACTTCCGCTCCACTCGAGGCGATGCGTGTCGCGGTGGCCCATCGTCCGGCGCTCGACCCGGAGAGGGTCGTCCTCACCCCGGACGGGACGATCGCCGTGCGCTTCCCGGGCGCGCCGGGGTCCACCGGCCTTTTGTCGGCGGACCGGGACCGAAACGGCACCCCGGATCTCGTCGATCGGGTCCTGGAAGCGCTGGCCGCGTCGCGCTCCTTCCTGGTCACGCGCCTGGGGTACCCGACGCCCGTTCCGGACGGCGGGCGGCTCGATGTCTACCTGGCCGAGCTGGGCCACGGCCTAGAGGGGTACACGGTCCCTGAGGGCCCGGCGTCGCCGCCGTTCGTGGTCCTCGACGCGGGGCTCCTCTCCGACCGAGTGATGCCTGCGACGATCCATCAGATGGCCCACCTGTCGCTGCTCTCCCTGTCGGCGCGCGCCCCCCTCTGGTGGGACGAGGCGGGCGCCGCGTTCCTCTCCCTGACCGCCTCCGGCGATCTTCAGGCCCACGAGGCGGCGATCAGGGTTCGTGCCCAGGCCCGCGGCAGGGGGCTGGCCACCGATGGCCTCCTTTCGATGGAAGGCACCCTGCTCTGGCCGCTGTTCCTTTCGGAGAGCACCGGTGATCCCGGGACGGTGCGCGCGATCTGGGAGGAGATGGCGACGCAGGGGATCGACCCGCTGGCCGCTACCGATCAGGTGCTCAGGCATCGCGGGCGGTCCCTCGCCCAGGCGCACCGCGAGTTCGCCGCCTGGAACCTGTTCACCGGCGAGAGGGACGACGGGCAGCACTACGCGTCCGGCCGCACTCTGCCGGCCGCCCTTCTCGCGGCCATGGGTCCCGAGACCCCTTTCCGTGTCGACCCTGCCGAGGCGATCGAGCCGCTCGGTGCGGCGGCCTACCGGGTGCCGGGGGACGGACGCCGCGGCAGCCTGGACCTGGAGATCACGGCGGAGGGGGGACGTCCCGCGGCCGACCTGCTCATCTTCTACCACGGCGGCCCGGCCCAGCCGGTCCTGGCCGGGGTGACGTTCGATCCGTCCGGCATCGGGCGGATCTCCCTGCCGTCGGCTGACGTGCGCGAGACCTGGGTCATCCTGCGCAACGACGCGCTTCCCGGGACCGGCGGCGAAGCGCGATTCGCCGTGCGCGGATCGAGCGATCCGTACGCTCCCTACGACCTAGCGTCCTTCACGGCGTCCGCATCCGCCACGTCGATCCTGCTCGATTGGACCACGGCCTCGGAGAAGGACCTCGCCGCCTGGAACGTCTACCGCGCCGAGACCCCCGCCGGACCGTTCACCCGGCTGAACACCGTCGCCGTTCCGGCGGCCGGGGACAGCGCGGGTGACACCGGCTATATATTCCTGGACGATTTTGCGCGCGGCGGCAGGCGCTACTACTACCAGATCGAAGGGATCACGCGGTCGGGGCTGCCCCAGCGCTCGCACGTCGTCAGCGGACGGATTCCGGCGGCGCCCGCCTCCCCTTCCCCTGTTCCAGCGTCACGAAGCGGTCGACCGGCACCGGCGCGAAGCTCTCGGTGAAGCCGCGGCGGCCCGGCCAGCGGACCACGATCGCGTCGATGGCCGCGGCGGAACCCAGGCCGAAGTGCAGGCGGCGATCCCCCTGCGAGAGATACGAGGACGCCGTGCGGGCGTAGCGGACCTGCCGGGCCCCCCCGGCCTGGAGCTCGACCCAGGCCCCGACGGCGTCCCGGTTCGGCGCCGCCCCGGCCAGGCTCACGGTGGCCCAGTGGCGGGAAGGGGCGCCCTGATGGCGCAGCAGGACGGCCGGTCCGTTGTTCTGCGTCAGGAGGATGTCCAGGTCCCCGTCGTCGTCGAAATCGAACGGAACGGCCCCCCGGACGACGTAGCGCCTCCCGAGCGGAGCGCCGTCCGGGTAGGCCAGGCGATCGAACCGGCCGGCCCCGAGGTTCCGGTAGAGACCGGCCCTCTGCTCGAACGTGATCGTGTCGCTGTAGAGGCCGATGTTGTCGATGATGTGCCCGTTGCCGACGAAGACGTCCTGGTCCCCGTCGTCGTCCATGTCGAAGAAGAAGGTCCCGAACCCGAGGTCCAGGAGCGACGGTGCCCCCAGGCCCGACACGAACGTCCGGTCGGAGAACAGGCCGTTGCCGTCGTTGTGGTACAGCTCGTTCGTCTCCTCCGAGAGGTTGGTGACGAAGATGTCGAGGCGGCCGTCGTTGTCGTAGTCCGCCATGTCGGTCCCCATGCCGGCCTGCGGGATGCCGTCCTCGGAGAGGGCCACGCCGACGAGGCCGGCCACCTCCTCGAACGTTCCGTTCCCCCGGTTCCGCCACAGGAAATTCGGCGTGTCGTCGTTGGCGACGTAGAGGTCCTGGTCGCCGTCGCCGTCGTAGTCGCCCCACACCACGCCGAGTCCCTTGCCGGTCGTGTCGAGGATCCCGGCGGCCGCCGTCGCGTCCTCGAAGGTGCCGTCTCCCCGGTTGCGGTAGAAAGCGTCCGGCTGCGGATCGAAATTGCGCGGGTGGCAGACCGTCCGCCACCCCGGCCGGTTCTCGCCGCAATAGAGGTTGTTGGCCTCGTCGAACGTCACGTAGGCGGCGACGTAGAGGTCGAGGTCGCCGTCTCCGTCGGCGTCGGCCAGGGAGGCGCTGGCGCTCCATCGGCCGTTGGCGGCGCCCGACCGGTCCGTCACGTCGGTGAACGTCCCGTCGCCGTTGTTCCGGTACAGGACGTTCGAGCCGTAGTAGGTCACGTACAGGTCCCGGTCCCCGTCGCCGTCCACGTCGCCGGCCACGCAACCGAACCCGTAGCGGTCGGGCCCTCCGACCCCCGCCTTCGAAGTCGCGTCCTCGAACCGGCCGCCCCCCAGGTTGCGGTACAGGGACGAGCGCAGGGGTCCCTTCGGCGCGTACCCCGGCAGGCGGCCGCTCTGGACGAAGTAGACGTCCTGCCGCAAATCGCCGTCGTAGTCGAAGACGCACACCCCCGAGCCGAGGGTCTCGAGGATGAATTTCTGTCCGGTCGCCCCGTTGACGTGGAGAAAGCCGAGCCCCGCCTCCGCGGTCGCGTCGTCGAACCGGGCCTCGGCGGGCTGGCCCGCGTCTCCTCCGGGCGCCGCCGGGGCCGGGGTCCCGGCACCTGCGGGGGTCGGGGGCGCGGCCTCCCGTCTCCCGCAACCGGAGATCGCGAGGATCGCGCAGAGCGCGGCGCCGGCGCGAACGCGGCGACGGCTCACGGAGCGCGCTCCGGCTGCACGTCGAGCGCCGAGCCGGTGGAGCGCGCTTGCAGGCGCTCGAAGATCTTCAGCTCCTCCCGATAGCGATCCGCCTCTCCCCGCGCCATGTAGATGCCGGCGAGGTAGTAGTGGGGCTCGGCGAATTCCGGATTGACGGCGACCGCCTTCTCGAGTGTTGCGATCGCCTGGTCCAGGCGATTCGCGAGGGCGTGCAGCCGGCCCATCTCGGCGAGCCCGCGCTCGTTTCTGGGATCGAGGGCGAGGCACCGTTCGAGGGCGGCCTGCGCCTCGTCCGGCCGGCCGAGCGCGAGGAGCGTCGACCCCAGGTGCAGATGCACTTGAGGATCGTCGGGGTCCTCCCGGGCGATGGCCCGGAACTCGGCCAGGGCCGTCTCATAGTCCTCCCGGTTGAACGCCTCGACTCCCTTGATCCGATGATCGCGCACCCGCT
>DATNEZ010000027.1:0-4341 GCA_035606645.1 Binatia bacterium | reverse complement strand
CCACGGTCTGCGCATCGCACGTGGGAGACAGGTAGGACCCTGCCTCGCTCCCTGCCGCGTCCAGCAGGTAGAGGCGCCCGACGTTGCTGCTCGCGGCGTACACCGTCTGTCCCCCCCCGAGGGCGAGGGACGTCACCTGGGACTCGGGCAGGCGGGCCAGCAGAGTGCTCTGCTGCGCATCCGCCAGGACGCGGATGCGCCCCGGCTCGCCCGTTCCCACCACCGGCCGGCCGGCCGGATCGACCACCAGCGAGTAGACCACCTCGCTCTGCGACGACCAGATGGTGGTGACGCTTCCGTCCGGGTCGATGCGGTAGACCTCGCTCCTGGGGAGCGATCCGGCGGGGGCCTGCGGCGGCCCCGCGGCCGAGGCGGTCACGGTCACGGTGGCGGTCGTTCCGGACTCGACGCCGGGGATCACGACGGGGGGATTCGACGGGCCGCCTCGCGCAGGGGGAGGCGCCTCCTGCGGCGCGGCCGGCTGGCGGAGGAGGGGCACGGGCATCTCCCCCTCCTGGCCGATGGCGGAAGCGTAGATGATCCCCTTGGCGTCGACCGCGATGGCGTTCATCTCACGCAGGCGCGAGTCGTAGAGGACGGTGGCCTTCCCCTCGGGCGTGATCCGGTAGACGAGTCCCTTGCCGTCGGTCCCCGCCAGCAGGTTCCCGGCGGGGTCGAACGCCAGCGTGGCGATGTGGAACTCCTCGCTGTCGAAGAAGACCTCTCCCTTCCCCTTGGATGGGATGCGGTAGATCACGCCCCCCTCGCCGGTGGCGGCGAACAGATCCCCTTTGGGGCCCACCGCCAGGTCCCAGATGTAGCGGTCCTCCGGCTCGTAATAGACCTCTCCCTTGGACTCGCCGGTGATGCGGTAGATCTTGCCGTTCGGCGAGGTGCCGGCGAAGAGGACGTCGTTCCGATCCACGGCCAGGGCGTGCACCGCGAGGTCACCGGTCTCGTAGTAGAGCGAGCCGGCGGCCCCCTTCGGCACGCGGTAGATCTTCCCGCCGTTGCCCCCCCCGGCGTACAGCGTCCCCTTGCTGTCCACCGCCTGCGACCAGAGGAACGGCTCCGAGGACTGGTCGAGGGGCGGGACCTTGAGGGGCTTGAGCGCCGGCGCCAGGACCAGCTCTCCCGTGGCCGCGACCGCCGCGCCGTCCGGCTTTCCCTTCTCGAAGTCGTCGTACGTCTCGAGCGTCCACAGGACGGGCGAGACGGCCAGGGCGGGGCGGGGGAGCACCGACAGGGCCAGGGCGGCGAGCAGGAGCTTCCGCGCCCTCATGCGTGTGTCCGGCACGGCGGTTGACGCCACGTCATTCCTCCACGTCGATGGTCAGCTGTTTGAAGCCGGAGATCATGTAGTCGGTATCCAGATTCTCCTCGGCGATGCCCCGGGACCAGAGCCTCAGGTAGTTGCCGCGCGACTGCGGCCTGACCATGACCTGGGCGACCGACGGAGGCAGGTTGGGCAGCCGCCGCCCCTGGAACAGGATCCCGTTGTCGGCGCGCGACAAGAGGGCGTAGACCTTGTTGTTGCTGCGCAGATGATTGATCAGGAAGATGAGCTGGTTGAGGTCGCGGGGATGGAACTCGTCCCCAGCGCTCTCTCCTTCGTCCTCCAGGCGCGCCAGCGTCAGGCCGTCCCCCACCTGCAGGATGAGCGTGCCGGGCAGGGCCTCCTCCGGAATCGTCATGTCGATCTGGCGGATCACCTCGGGCCCGCGGAACGGCTTGATGGCCGCGGACACCTGCACGGTCTCGCCGGGCCGCACGCGGTCCTTGTTGACCCAGGCGCGCTCGACGCGTGCCAGCCGCCGCTCGTCCTGGTAGCCGAGGATCAGGTTGATCCCCTCGACGTGAACCGGGTGGTACTCGTTGTTGAGCAGGAGCTGGGTGATGAACGCCACCGTGCCGGAGGCATAGAGCGACGCCAGGTCCCCCGCGAACAGGTTCTTCAGCTCGATGTCCTCCTCGCCCGACACCTGGATCGTCGACCCCGTCTTGTACGACAGCGTCACCTCGCCGTAGTCCTTCTCCTCGCTGCTCAGGATGCCGTTCAAGGCGGCGTACAGGAGGTAGGGGGCCAGGAAGGGATCCTCGACGATGTCGAAGGCGAACCGCTGGGGGCGTCCCGACTGCGGCTGCAGCTCGAGGCGCACCGGGATCAGCCGGGGCTTCTTGCCGACGTAACCGAACACGCCGGTGGATCGGTCCTGGCGGAAGGCGCCGACCTCCTCTCCGGCGGAGGCGAACTTGAACGACTCCTGCAGGGAGGGGAACAGGCCGTTCACCTGGGCGGTCGTCATGATCAGGTCGGTCGGGCCGAGGTTGAGCAGCGGGTGCCCGCAGGCCATGACCCGGTCCTTCTCGTGGTAGGTGACCGTGCAGATGGCGGCGACCTCGACGTCCCCCCGGACCAGCTTGATTCCCACGCCGGCGCCCGGGCTGAGCCTCGCGTCCCCCGCGCCGGCGGGGGAGCGCGACGAGGTCCCGCCCTGCACTGGCTGCAGGCCGGCGCGGGCCAGGGCCGGGGCGATCCGATCGAGGGCCCTGGCCGGCATGCCGCTGAACAGGAGCGGCGTGGCGATCGGCGTCATGGGAGACGCTGTTCCCGAGGCGGCGGGCAGGAACGCGTCGAAATACGAGGCGAAATGCGCCGGCAGCCTCTCCGGATCTTTCAGGAGCGCGAGGGGCGCGCCGGCCGGCCCGGCCATCGTGCGGCGTCCGCCCGGGGGGGATCCGGCCGGAAGCTCCTTGTCCTCGACCTGCAGCATCTCCTGGATCGGCGTCACGCCAGCCAGCGGCTCGCGCGCGAAGGCCCACGTGTAGGCGACCGCCCCCGCAAGCCGATCGCCGAAATAGATCGGACTCCCGCTCATGCCGGCCATGACCCCGGTCTCGGCCAGCGGTCCTCCCGCCAGCCGCACCAGGATCAGGTTGCGCTGCGGCGCCACGTGCTCCAGTGTCCCGATGACCTCGACCTGGAAGTCCTCGATGCGCGTGCCGTTGAAGACCGTCTTCCCGACCCCCTTCATTCCGGCCTTGATCTCGCTGAACGGGATGATCTCCTGCGCGCGCGCGGGAAGCGCGGCGGCGATGAGCAGAAGGAAGAGGGATAAACGCTTCATTCGGATGAAGATAATAGCACAGCGCCCGCGGAGCGACCGGCGCTCCCGGGCGGGCTCACATCCTCTCCGGCTCGGGAATCCCCATGATGTGGAAGGCGTGGCGTATCTGCGCCAGGAACAGGTAGGTGAGGATCGCACGCGCCCGCTTCAGGCGCTCGTCCGGTTCCTGCATGACGGGATACTTGTGGTAGAACGAGTTGAAGCGCTGCGCCAGGGTGAAGGCGTACTTGGCGATCTGCGACAGCTCGAGCGCTTCGACCGCCTGGGCGACCGTTTCCCGGAAGCGCGCGATGTGCATGAGGAGCCCCCAGTGCTCCTCCGCCGCGTCCCCCTGGGGCAGATCGAACGGGGCCTCCAGGGCCCAGCGCGCCGCCTGCGTCTCGTCGGGTCCGCCCGCGCGCGCCATCTTCTCGAAGATGCCGGCCGCCCGCACCGCGGCGTACTGAAGATACGGACCGGTCTCCCCCTCGAACGAGAGCGCCTCGTCGAAATCGAACGCGAGGACCTTGTTGCGGGTGAACTTGATCATCAGGTAGCGCAGCGCGCCGACCGAGATGGCGCGCGCCACCGCCGCGCTCGTATCGGCGTCCAGGTCAGGGTTGCGCGACCGGACCTCGGCCTGCGCCTGCGCCAGGAGCGCATCGAGGAGATCGTCCGCCTTGACCCCCAGGCCGCGACGGCCGGACATCTCGATGTACGCCCGCCGCCGGTCCTCCTCGGCCAGCGCCACCCCCAGCCGCTCGGCGCTCGCGGGCGTCAGCGCCACCATCTCGTAGGCGAAATGGGTCGATCGGGCCGCCTGGTCCGCGTGGCCCAGCGATTTCAAGCCCTCCACGACGATCGCCTGCAGATACGCCTGCCGGACGTCGATGACGTTGTAGACCCTGGCGGCGCCGCCGAACGCGGGGTGGGGCTCGACACCCGGTCCCTTGGCGGTCGACCACACCGGATCGAGGCCGGGGCGATCCCGGAACGGCTCGTAGCCGAAGTCGGTCTCGAGCAGGCCGAACTTCCAGAGCTGGTAGGCGATGTCCTTCCCGACGTATGTCACCGTGCCGTTGCTGCGCACGATGATCTTCTCCCCCTCCTTCAGATCGGCGAACCGGGGCCCCTCGAGGGCCATCACCCAGCACCCCTGGCGCGGCCCTGAAGCCACTTTCTCGATCGCCCGTTTCTTCTTGAGGAGGTCGAAGGCGGTGTCCCAGAACCGGTG
>DATNEZ010000010.1:0-2519 GCA_035606645.1 Binatia bacterium | reverse complement strand
GGCCACAAGAAGGAGATTGCAGTCTGCGTGTACGACTCTGCCGAGCTGAAGAGCTTCGACGAGCGATCACGCAGGCTAATCGAGAAGGATGTCTGAATGTGACGAGGACCCGTGAATTCAATGCCGAGACCGCTTTAGATTGATTGCTGGCGGGTCGTTGCGGTTTCAGGCCGCCACCCTCCATGCCGCATCGGGCAGTTTGAAGCCATCCAACCGATTGGATCGAAACGTCTCTAATAGTTGGACTCGGGCCCCCGAGTTGAACCCACATGATTAATTAGTCGACCCGCCTTATCGCCATCAGGCTGAGATCGTCCGCCCGCGAAGCCCTGGCGCCGAAGGCCCTGAGGCTTTGCAGGCAGGCGGAGACGATCCCCGCGGGCTTCAGCCCCCGATCATGCGGTAGCAGATCCTACCGGATTCGCCATCATCGACCTCGAGGACTGTTTGGGCGTCCAACATATAATGCCCCCCCGTTAGGCCGCAAGGGGCGCGGCGGGGAGACCGGAGGAGACATGATGACGCGTGCAGTGATCCTGATGGGAGCGGCGGCGTTCGTGCTGTCTGCAGTGCGCGCCGCGGGTGCCGCGCCGACGGCGACCCCCGAGGCGCTCCGCAAGCTGGCGGCGGAATACTACGGCTGGCGCGACCAGAGCTATCCGGTCTCGAGCAGCTCGCAGGGGCTGCACACCTGGGACGACCGGCTGGCGGACTACTCCCCTGCGGCGGTGGCGTCCCGCAGGAAGCGGGTCGCCGATCTGGCCGCGCAGATCCGGGCGATGCCGTCCGATTCGTGGGGCAAGGACGATCGGATCGACTGGCTCCTGTTCAAGGCGCAGGTGGAGACGGGCGAGTTCTTCGACCGGGTCCTGGATTCCGAGGCGACCAATCCCCAGGTCTACGTCGGCGAGTGCAGCAACGCGATCTTCTCCCTGCTCAAGAAGGAATACGCCCCGCCGCGCGTCCGCGCCCTGGCGGCGACCGCCCGGCTCAAGGCGATGCCCGCGCTTCTCGAGCAGGGGAAGACGAACCTGGCCCGTCCGGTGGCCCTGTACTCGCGGCTCGCCATCGAGGCGGCGCGCGCCATCGACCCGCTCTTCAAGGACAGCCTGATGACCCTGGCCACGGACCTGGGCGCGTCCGAGAAGGACGCCCTGGTGAAGGCCCGGGACGCCGCCATCGTCGCCCTGCACGGCTTCGCCGACTGGCTGGAGAAGCGCCTGCCGCAGATGCAGCCGTTCAAGCCGATGGGGGAAGAGAAATACAACCAACTGTTGCAGACCGCCTACCTGCTGCCGATCGACGCGCGGCAGGTCGAGATGCTCGGCCAGGCGGAGCTGGCCCGCTACCGGGCGCTCGAGGCGCTCCTCAAGGATCCCGCCATGGCCAACCCGGACCCGTCCCGGAGCCGCGTCATCCCAAAGGACCAGGGGGAATTCCTGAAGGCGTACGAGAGCCGCCAGGGGGAGATGATCCGCTTCCTGCAGGACAACCACCTGGTGACGCTGCCGCCCGATCTCGGCCCGTTCACCATCAGGCAGCTGCCGGAGGCGTTCAAGCCGACGAGCCCGGGCGGCTTCATGAACCCTCCCGGGTTGTACGACTCCGACCCGGGCGGCTTCTACTTCATCCCGACCTACAGCCCGACGAGCAGCAACTTCTACATCCGGGCCGCCATCGAGGACCCGCGCCCGATCCTGGGTCACGAGGGGATCCCGGGACACTTCATGCAGATCTCGATCGCGAATCACCTGAAGAACGAGATCCGGCGCCAGCAGGGGGACGGGGTGTTCGTCGAGGGCTGGGCGCTCTACACCGAGGAGATGCTCATGCGGGCCGGGTTGTATCCGGAGGGCTCCGCCGGCCAGGGGCAGATCCTGAGGCTGTCGCGCTATCGCGCCGCCCGGATCGGCGTCGACGTCAACTTGCACACCGGCCGATGGACGTTCGAGGAGGCGGTCCAGTACTTCATGGAGGCCGGGGGCCTGGATCGCGAGGCGGCCGAGGGGGAGGCGGCGGGGGCCGCGTCGGACCCGACGCAGAAGATCACCTACATGGTCGGCAAGTGGCAGATCATGCGCCTGCTCGGGCTGTACCGCGACCGCCGGGGGAAGGACTTCCGGCTGGGAGCCTTCCACGACGACCTGCTCAAGAACGGCAGCCTGCCCCTTTCGGTCGTCGAGTGGCTCGTCCTGGACGACAAGGGGACGCTCGATCGGGCGCTGGCGCTCGGCAAGGCTCGCTGAGCCAGGACGGCCGCGCGCCCGACGCGCTGCCGGTCAGCTCGACAGCCCGATCCCCATCATGTCGAGAATGCGCAGGAGCAGGCCCGGACGGCCGCCTGCGTCGACGCGACGAAGCGCCTTCGTGACGGCCCGGACCGACCAGGTGCGCAGCGGCTCCGGCGGATACGGGAACGGCTTCTTCCTGACCAGCGCCAGATCGAGGAGCGGACTCTTCCGCTCGAGCGCCATGTGGGCGAGGATCTGCCCCGCCAGGTGGGTGTTCCCGAGCCCGTG
>DATNEZ010000006.1:0-7041 GCA_035606645.1 Binatia bacterium | reverse complement strand
CAGGCCTCGAACGTCAAGCCGGCCTGACCGGCCTCGCGGGTGGTCGAAGTCGCCCCAGGCGACCAGGACCACTGGCAATCAAAGGCCCCGGAGGCTCACGCCTCCGGGGTTTTTGCTTTGATGAGCGCAGGACTCAGAGGCTGTTGAGATAGCTCTGCAGGCGCTTCTTGTCCTCGGGCTCGACGCGGGTGAACCGGATGGCGATCTCGTAGCGGCGGCTCTCGAGGGCGCCGGGCTTCTCGACGCACCGCAGGACCGCCGCCTCGATGTCCATCGAGGCCGGCGCGCGCAGGTCGCCGCCGATCAGCGTCACGGTCAGCTTGAGCGGCAGGTCCGCGTCCAGCGGCCGGTTGGCCGCGCAGCGGGCCCCCCCCGTGGCGATGTCGACCGTCGTCAGCTTGAGGTCCGCGGGTATGCGGTCGCCGGGCAGGACGCGGACCTCCAGCAGAGCCATGAAGCGGTGATTCTTCCGTTTCTCGGCGTCGTTCATGATCCCCTCGTGACGGACCCCGGGATATTACCACCGGCGCGCGCTTCGGGAGCCCGGCCGAATGCCCGGACAGGATCCTAGCGGGAAAAGTGGAAGGGGATGCTCGTGACCACCACCCCCGGGCGGAACAGGAGCGCCCCCTTCACCAGAAAGGCCGACTGGTTGTGGAACAGCCCTTCCCACCAGTGGGCCGTGACGAATTCCGGCAGGACGACGGTGACCATCTCGTTCCTGCGGCGGCCGTGCATGAGGTCGTCGATGTGGTCGACGAGCGGCTCGACGATGGACCGGTAGGGCGACTCGAGGATCCTCAGCGGCACGCCGGCCCCCCAGGTCTTCCACTGCTCGCGGATCTGCTCGGCTTTCTCCGGATCGATGGCGATGTGCACCGCCTCGACCTCGTGCGCGATCGATTTCGCATACCGGATGGCGTACACGGTCGCGCGGTTGACCGCGGAGATGGGCACGATGGCCGTGTGGCGCAACGGCCGCTCGGGATCGATCTCGCGCAGCGACAGCTGCTGGCGGACATAGAAGTAGTGCCGGTGCGTCCTGAGGAAGAAGACGACGAACAGCGGGATCAGGATGATCACGATCCAGGCGCCGTGGGTGAACTTGGTCACGGAGATCACCAGGAGGGCGGCGCCTGTGGCGACCGCCCCGGCCCCGTTGATGGCGGCGTGCAGGCGGTAGCGCGGCCCCTTTTCCCGCAGGTGCCTGGCGACCATGCCCGACTGGGACAGCGTGAACGCCAGGAACACGCCGACCGCGTAGAGCGGGATCAGGGCGTGCGTGTCGCCGCCGAACAGGATGAGCAGAAGCCCGGCCGAACCCGCCAGGATGAGGATGCCGTTGGAGTAGACCAGGCGGTCGCCCAGGTTGGCGAGCTGGCGGGGCAGGAAGCGGTCCCCGGCGAGTATCGACGACAGTCGCGGAAAGTCGGCGAACGACGTGTTGGCGGCCACCATCAGCACCAGGGCGGTCGACGTCTGCAGCAGGTAGTAGAGAATCCCGGTCCCGAACACGGCCCGCCCGAGCTGGGAGACGACCGTCTGGCCCATCCCGGGAACAACGTGGTACGCGTGGGCCAGGTAGGACGTCCCGAGAAAGAACGACCCGAGGATGACCGCCATGATCATCATGGTGGTCGCCGCGTTGCGCGACTCGGGCTTGCGGAACGCCTGGACGCCGTTGCTCACCGCCTCGATTCCGGTGAGCGCCGTGCACCCGGCGGAGAAGGCGCGCATCAGCAGGAACAGGGTCAGCACATGCGACGCGTCCGGCAGGGCGGTCGCCGGCACCTCGACCGGCGGGTACCCCAGGAGCGCGCGGACCACGCCGGTGGCGACCATCGCCGTCATCGAAAAGATGAACAGGTAGGTCGGCAGCGCGAAGATCCGCCCCGATTGCTGCAGCCCACGCAGGTTTCCGACGACCAGGATGAACAGGAAGAGGAGGCCCACGGCCACCCTGTGGTGCAGCAGCCCGGGGAGGGCCGACGTCACGGCCGCCACGCCCGCCGCCGTCGAAACGGCGACCGTCAGGACGTAGTCGAGCAGGAGCGCGGCCGCGGCGATCAGCCCCCACTGCGTCCCCAGGTTCTCGCGCGCCACGCTGTACGAGCCGCCCCCCATCGGATAGGCATGGATGGTCTGGCGGTAGGAGACGATGACGATGACCAGCAGGAGGACGATCAATCCCGAGATCGGGATGGAGTAGTCCATGGCCGCGATCCCGGCCAGGCTGAGGACGAGCAGGATCTCCTCGGTCGCGTAGGCCACCGACGAGAGGACGTCGGAAGAGAAGACGGCGAGGGCGATCGGGATGCTCAGGCGCTCTTCCTGGAACCGCTCGGTCTCGAGCGGCGTTCCCAGGAACCACCGCTTCCAACTCATCTCACTTGACCAGGAGATAGACCGCCGGGGCGATGGCGATCCGGTACCACGCGAAGGGCCTCAGCGTGAAGCGTCCCAGGAGCGCTATGAACCATCGCATGGCGACGTAGGCGGAGACGAACGCAACCGCGAACCCGACGGCGAAGGGGGCGACGTCCTGGCTGCCGAGGTGGGACCAGCTCTTCATCAGATCGTAGAGCGTCGCCGCCGCCATCACCGGCACGGCCGCCAGAAACGAATAGTGGGCCGCCGCCTTCCTTTCCAGGCCGAAGAGGAGGCCGGCCACGATGGTCGCGCCGGAGCGCGACACGCCCGGCCACATCGCCAGGCACTGGACGAGCCCGATGAGGAGGGCCAGCCGGAAGCCGATCCCGTCGACGCTCGACACCGTGACCGCCGGCCGGAATCGCTCCACCAGGAGGATGACGATCCCCCCGACGAGGAGCGCCCAGGCGACGGTGGCCGGCCCGAACAGGTGTTCGCGGATCCAGTCGTGCAGCAGCGCCCCCGCCACGAGCGCCGGGAGGGTCGTCGTCAGGAGCAGGGCGCACCCCCTCGGCCCCGCGAAGCCCCCCTCACCGCGGAGACTCAACAGGGCGAGGAACCTCTGGCGCTCCAGGACCACCACCGCCAGGATGGCGCCGAGCTGGATGAAGATCTCGAACGTCTCCGACGTCTCCCCGGTGAATCCGAGCAGGTGGCCCGCGACGATCAGGTGCCCCGTGGAGGAGACCGGCAGAAACTCGGTCAGCCCCTCGACGATCCCCAGCAGGACCGCGACTCCGATGAACCCCATGGCGGCGCGGAGCCTACCCTAGCGCGTTTCTCGTTGCAAGCGGCGGGGCGGATGGAGCCACCTTCTAGTCTCGGGTGGCGGGGGGGCAGCGCCCCGCCTCCTGCCATCCACGCGGTCGGTGGTGCACGGCCTGGTTGCGCCGACGGCGCGAGGAGACTCACGGACCGGTGCGCGGAGACATCGGCAGGGGTGCGTCGCGGGGCGGAGCGGGGGGCCGCGGCGCGCCGATTTCGAGGCAAGTCGTGGAGCCTGGTGGGACCGGGTGGTCCCGTCGCCGACATGAGGCGCGACGCGGCCCCCCGCTCCGGCCCGCAACTCGGAGTTGGAGTTGTCTTTGTGCGTCGGTCTAGTGGTAGGACTTCTTGAGGCCGGTGATCTCGACGAGGACGCCGTGCCAGCCCACGGGATTGCCGGAGGGATCGCGCACCAGGACCGTCTCGTCCCGGAACCAGCGAACCTCCCCCTGCTTGTCCAGGAGGCGGTACTCCGTGGACGCGATCCCTTTCTTGCGGATCGCGTCCTCTCCCAGCTGGATGAGCATGCCGACGTCGTCGGGATGGAGGATCTTCATGAAGAAGTCCCGGTCCCGAGTCCACTCCTCCTCGGCGTAGCCCAGCATCGACGCAGCCTGGGGGCTGATGTACCGGGTGCTGTAGGGGGGTTCGACGTCGCACAGGTAGATGATGGCCGGGATGTGCTCGACGAGGCTGCGCAGCCGCGCTTCGGTCTCGGCGAGCTGCGCCATCAGGCGGGAGTTCTCGAGCGCCACCGAGGCCACGTCGGCAATGTGCCTTGCCAGCTCGAGCTCGCGCGAGGACCAGGGATGCGGGCGCTGGGTGATCAGGATCAGGAGGCCGAAGCTTTCCCTGCCGCTCAGGAGGGGCAGGTACGCGACCCCCCGGATGCCCATGATGTCGCGCGCGCGCGGATTGACCCGGGCGTCGTCCTCGGCGTTCCGGATGGCGACCGGGCGGCACGACTTCAGGGCCCGCTGCGCCCCTCCCGACTGCGAAAGCTGGAGCTTCAGGCGCGGGGCGTCCTGCGAGTGGCGTCCGGAGCTGATGACCCCGTAGAGCTCCTGCTCGCTCCGATCGACGAGGGCGATGTGGGCGCCGCCCACCCCGATCACGCTCGCGGCGGTGTCGACGATCTTCTTGAGAGTGGCGCGTTCGTCTCCCAGGCGCGCCACGTCCGCCGTGAGGCGGCAGAGCCGTTCCAGCTGCTCGTTGTGACGGCGAAGTTCGTCCTGCGGCTGTCTACGATCGACCTGCTGGGGCATCCAGGAAGCCCCCTCCCTCACCTGTCGCCACCTATTTAAGATGGTATCTCCCCCGTGTCAACTGGCTTTCGTCATCTTTCCGTCTTCATCCATCCGCCCCGCGGAACCTCGGTTGACTCCGTGGCGGAATATGGCCTATACGGAGGCTCGTTCCGGGAGGTCCGAGGGCCCCCGCCGAGAGCATCGAACCGTGAGGTGACACGTGGGACCGAACCCCTTCCTTCTCGCCATCGTCGCGCTGGCCCTGGCCGCCGGCTCCAACCCCGGAGACGTCCGCAGGCGATCCCGCGAAGGCGAGACCGCTCCCGATCGGCTGACTCTCGAGCGGGTCGCCAGGTATCCGCCTCCGGGAACGCGCGTGCCGGGGACCTTCCGGTTCGACCGCGAGGGCCGCTACCTCTACTACCTGGGCCTCGAGGGGACGAGCTCGGCCCGCGTGCTCTACCGCGAAGAGGTGGCGAGCGGCAAGCGCGAGGTCGTCGCCCGCCCGCCGAAGGAGGCCTCCTCGTCCACGTCCGGTCTCACGCCCGAAGAGATCCTCCGCCGCGAGCGCCAGCGCATCCAGGAGAAGGGGATCACGCTGTACCAGCTGGCACCCCGGGCCGACGTGGCGGTGTTCGACTGGCGTGGCGATGTCTACCTGGTCCGCCCCGGGCAGGAGCCGCTCCGCCTGACGGAGACCGAAGCGTCCGAAATCGACCCGCAGCTCTCCCCCGACGGGGCCCGCCTGGCGTACTCCCGCGACGGCGACCTGCGCGTGCTGGACGTCGCCACGCGCCGGGAGACGTCCCTGACGCGCGGAGCCCGCGACGGAGTGTCCCGCGGAGTCGCCGAGTACATCGCGCAGGAGGAGATGGACCGCTCGTCGGGGTTCTGGTGGTCGCCCGACGGGCGTCTCATCGCCTACACAGAGGTGGACGAGACCGGCATTCCCCTCTATCCGATCGTCCACCAGGGCAAGGACCAGCCGGAGATCGAGTCGTCGCGCTATCCCTTCGCGGGCGGCCCGAATGCCAAGGTCAGGCTCGGCATCGTCCCCGCCGGGGGCGGCGACACCCTGTGGATTCGCCTGCCGGACACTCCGGAGGATGTCTACCTGGCGCGCGTGCGCTGGGACGAGGACGGAACGCTCCTGGTCCAGGTCCAGAGCCGCGACCAGAAGAGCCTGAAGCTCTGGCGCGTCGACGCCGCCTCGGGCCGCGCCGCGCTGCTCCTCGAGGACCGCTCCGACACCTGGGTCGAGCTCCACGATGACCTGCACCCGCTGGCCGACGGACGGTTCCTCTGGTCCGCCGAGTCGGGCGGGTTCAGGCGTCTCGAGCTGCGGGCGCGCGACGGGTCTCTCGTCCGCCGGCTGACCTCGGGCGACTGGGCGGTCGACGCCCTGGAGGGCGTGGACGAGAAGGACGGGATCGTGTATTTCGCCGGGGCGATGGACGGGCCGCTGGAGCGCCCCATCTACAAGACCCGCCTCGACGGCGGGCCGGTCGAGCGGCTCACCCCGGAAACGGGATGGCACCAGGCGACCTTCTCGCGCGACGGCCGGTATTTCGTCGACGTGCACGACAGCGTCGCCATGCCGCCGCGCGTGCTGCTGAAGGACGGATCCGGGCGGCAGGTGCGCGTGCTCGAGGCGAACGCCGATCCCGAGCCCAAGTCGCTCGGCCTCAGGTCGCCGGAGTTCGTCACGCTCAAGGTCCAGGGGGGCATCGTCCTGCACGGCGCCCTCTTCAAGCCGCGCGTCCTCGAGAAGGGCAGGAAGTACCCGGCCATCGTGCGCGTCTACGGCGGCCCGACGGCCCAGACGGTCAAGGATTCCTGGGAGCTGACGCAGGACCTGAGAACCCAGTATCTCGCCCGGCACGGCTACATCGTCTTCCGGCTGGACAACCGCGGCACGCCCCGCCGCGGCCAGGCGTTCGAGACCGCCCTCGATCGCCGCCTGGGCTCGGTCGAGGTGGAGGACCAGGTCGCCGGGGCGCGCTGGCTCGCCGGCCTTCCCTACGTCGACGGAGAGCGTATCGGCATCTACGGATGGTCGTACGGCGGGTACATGGCGGCGCGCTGCATCCTGAAGGCGCCGGACGTCTTCAAATCGGCGGTCATCGGCGCCCCGGTGTCCGACTGGAACGGCTACGACACCCACTACACCGAGCGCTACATGGGGACGCCGCAGCAGAACGCCGTCGGCTACCGCGACAGCTCTCTCCTGCCCCTCGCTCCCCGGCTGAAGGGGAAGGTCCTCATCATCCACGGGATGGCGGACGAGAACGTGCACTTCCGCCACACCGCGCGCCTGCTGAACGCCCTCAACTCGGCACAGAAGCGCTACGACCTCCTCGTCTTCCCTGACGAGCGGCACCTGCCGCGCGGGGAGGAGGACCGGACCTACATGGAGACGCGCCTCGTCGAGTTCTTCGATCGGGCCTTCAGGTAGGCCGGACATGGAAAGGGCCGCCCCTTGCGGAGCGGCCCCTCCTTTAGGACAGCAGCTGGAGCGTCGAGGTCAGATCTTCCGGACGTTCGCGGCGGCCGGGCCCTTCTGTCCCTGCTCGATCTCGAACTCCACGGCGTCCCCTTC
>DATNEZ010000614.1:0-3175 GCA_035606645.1 Binatia bacterium | reverse complement strand
TCGAAGGGGGCGGCCAGTACGACGTGTCGGCGAATGGCACGATCGTCTACCTGACGGGGCAGTCTGCCGGGTCGCGCAACAGCCTCGTCTGGATCGATGCGCAGGGGCGGCAGACTCCGGCCGGCTCGACGAAGCGCGAATACCTTTCGCCGGCGCGCCTGTCCCCCGACGGCCGGAAGGCCGCGATCCCCATCGTGACCGACGGCAACACCGACATCTGGATCCAGGACCTGGAGCGCGAGACACTGACCCGCCTCACGTTCGACGAGGGGCGCGACCTGTATCCGGTCTGGTCGGCCGACGGCCGCGATCTCTATTTCACCTCCAACCGCAACACCAAGTGGGTCATCTTGCGGAAACACGCCGACGGGACCGGGGACGAGGAGACCATGCTCTCCTCGGAGAGCGAGATGGACGCCTACTCCACCTCATCCGACGGCAAGCTCTTCGGTTACCACATGGCTCTCCCGGACGGGGATCCGTATCTGTTGCCGCTCACCGGAGAGCGCAAGCCCCGGCCCCTGTTCCAGAGCAAGGCATCGGAGGGGGATCCGGTCTTCTCCCCCGACGGCCGCTGGATCACCTACGACTCGGACGAATCGGGGCGCTGGGAGGTCTACGTGCGTCCCGCGAGCGGCGAGGGGAGCCGCTGGCAGGTCTCGGCGCAGGGGGGGGAGTTCGCCCGCTGGTCGAAGGACGGCGCGACGATCTACTACCAGGAGCGCGGCAAGGCGGCGTGGCGCGTGCCGGTGCGCGCCGTCGGCGCCTCGCTCGAGGTCGGCCGCCCCGAGAGGATGTTCGATCTGCCGACGACCCTGCAGGCCGACTGGGACATCAGCGCCGACGGCAAGCGCTTCATCCTGGTGCAGAGCGAGACCGCCACGCTTGCCGGCGGCCGCAACATGATCAAGCTCGCCTTCAACTGGTTCGACGAGCTCAGGGCGACGCTGGGCGCCGGCCGCTGACGCGCGTCGCAGGACACGTTCTCCTGCATCGGTAACCCCGGTCACCGAAACTTCTTGACACCGTGGAGATGTGTCCGTAGATTCGCGGGCAGTCTCGGGTTCGCTCCGGATTCACTCGCCGCCGCTCGCAACATTCGGGAAACAGACAACGCACCATGCCACGACGCGCAGTCTCCGTGTGTCTGGGGAGGATCCATGCTTCCTTTCGGGATGGTGCGGGATCGGACTGCGCGGGACGGCTCTCGCGTGCGCGTGATCGGCATGGCGCTCGCGGGGCTGGCGACGCTGCTCCTGTCCGCCGCCAACGTCGACAGCGCCTCGGCGGCGACGCTCCCCTTCACCATGAACCTCGCCTGCGGCCCGGACCCGAACGGCAACCCCAACATCGGGACCTACTGGATCTCCCTCCCCGACATCAATCCGACGATCAACGGCAGCCCGGTCGTGACGGCCGAGGACCTGTGCACGCTCATCCCGAACGCCACCTCGGTCGGGCAGGCCTGGGGCACCGCGGCCGGGGGCGGGAACACCCTGGGGCACGAATGGACGTATGACTGCTCGGCACACACCTGCACCGCGGGGGTGCTGACGCCGAACCCGCCCGAATCCGGCTGCTGCTCGACCTGCTTCTGCGTCAACCCCGGCGAGGGTTACCTCGTCACGATCAGCGCCCCGTCCTCGTTCGTCATCGGCGGGAGCGAATCACCCGCACTGATCCGGACCGTGGCTGGGGCCCGGGGCTGGGTCATCTCGGTGCCGTTCAACAGTTGCGCCATCAACAATGCGAACGATCTCGCGGCGGTGCTCGCGCTTCCCAGCACCGGGGCGATCCGGGGCTCGGTCATGGCGCGGAACGGCTGCACCGGCACCTTTACGTCTTGTAACGCGGGCCAGGCCGCCTGCTCGGCGCTCGCCATCCAGCCCGGGGTGGGGTATCTCGTCCGCTGGACCGACGCGCTTCCGCACGCCTGGTCCAATCCGGTTTCCGGCGACTTCGACGGCGACGGTCTGGCGAACTGCACCGAGAACTGCCCGATGGTCGCCAATCCGCTCCAGACCAACTCGGACAGCGACCCGCGGGGCGACGCGTGCGACAACTGTCCCGCGATCCCCAACGCGTCGCAGGCCGACGTCGATTCCGACAGTCTCGGGGATTCCTGCGACAACTGCACGCTGACTTCCAACTTGCCACAGGACAACCACGACCTGGACGGCCTCGGGGACGCCTGCGACAACTGCCCCCTCAACACCAACGCCACCCAGTCGGACGTCGATCGCGACGGGTTTGGCGACGCCTGCGATGTCTGCAACGGGGGCGGGTCGCTGAACGTCGCCGTCGTCGATTCGGTGTCGTGCGCCAACGGCGGCGCGCTGCCGACGACAGGGGTCGGCCCGACCGGGTCGCTCGCGACCTACAGCTACTTCACCCTCCCGGTCGCAAGCGTGAATGCGGCGGCGCTCGCGCCGGGAGGCGTGTGCGGCGCCTCCGGCTGCGACACCGTGCTCCTGAACGTCTGCAGCGCCGGGATGGCCTGCACCACGGCGGCGCTTCCGGCCCCCGGCAAGGCCGACCTCGTGTCGTTCGTGGGGAACGGCCACAAGCTCATCATCTATGACAGCGAGTGCCCGAACGTGGACTATTCCTGGCTGCCGGGCCCGTTCCTTTCGAGACCGCTGCACCCGACGCCGCTGGCGGGAACGATCAGCGTCATCGAGGACAACACACTCTCCTCGAGCCAGCCGGCCGATCCCCGCTTCGTCGACACCTCGATCCTCGGCGGGGTCTGCACGAACGATGCCGTGCAGCAGGCCAACACGACGCGGACCACGGACCAGAACTGGTGCATCGACATGACCGCGTCCAAGGGGGACACCGGACCGGTGCACCTGTACGCGCCGTACTCGGGGGGTTCGGGGAAGACCGGGCTCATCATCTACAACGGACTGGATCTCGATGGGTCGTGCGGCGACCCGCCGGGGACGAGGACCGGCTGCGAGAACTTCTCGAAGATCTGGCTGCAGGAGCTGCAGCAGCCGGTGGATCCCTCGTGCCTGCCGTGCACGCACCATGTGCCGTCGTGCGACGACGGGAACATCTGCACTTACGATACCTACAATCCCTCCACGGGCGAGTGCACCCATGTCCCCAACAACGACAACCAGCCGTGCGACGACGGCAATGCGTGCACGCAGGGGGACATGTGCTGGTT
>DATNEZ010000249.1:0-3747 GCA_035606645.1 Binatia bacterium | reverse complement strand
GCGGATGAGCGCCGCCGCGCCGGTGACGTACGCCGCGGCGTACGAGGTCCCGAAGTTCCCCTCGTCGATCTGGGCGTCCACCGGGCCGGCGTTGTCGTCGTCGCGGCTCCGGAAGGCGGAGATCGAGGCGGTCTCGAAACTGGTCACCAGGTCGGTTGCGGGGGCCGTGACGATGGGGGCCATGCGGAGCGACTCCGGCGTCGCCGGGCCGCGCGAGGTGAACGGGGCCGTGTTGTTCTCCTGGTCGTTCGTGCCGAACACGGTCACGGCGTCGGAGCGGGTGCCGCCGACCGTAACGAGGTTCTTGGCGGTCGAGGGGGGCTGTGTCTGGATCGGCCGCGGGAAGTTCGGGTCCTCGTCCGCCGCCGTGCCGTTGAACAGGTCGGGGATGACGACCTGCATCAGCCCGATGCGGTTGTTCGAAAACAGGCCGCCGTTGTTCCCGACCGGGGCGACCACCATGAAGTCGCGGTTGTTGTACAGGAACTTGTCGATGTCCGCCGCCTGCTGCGGATAGGTCCCGTTGGTCGAGAGGAACTGCATCGTCGAGAAGTTGTCGGGCGCCCCGAACGGCGTCACCGCCAGGTGCGCCTCGGCGCCGCCGCCGACGAGGCCGGTGCAGGACCCTGTCCCGCCGACGGCCGGGCAGATCAGCTCGCTCAGCCGGGACAGCAGGCTCCCGGGGTCGACGTTGCCGCCTCTCTCGATCAGGGAGTTGATGGTGCAGCGCGTCCGATCGGCGATGTCGCTCACGATGATGCGCGCCCCCTTGGCCACCCCGTCCATGTTGCTGTTGCGCGGCTGTCCGCCGTTGCCTATTCCCGAGCGCGTGGCGAACACGCCGACGCCGCTCGGCCAGGCCGCGATGGCGCTCGCCACGATGTTCCCGTGGCTGCCGGCGCCGTCCAGGACCCCGTCGCAGTCGTTGCCGTTGTCCCGCACCGGGATGATCGAGTGGATCTTCCTGTGGTTCCTTCCGGGGAAGGGCTGCAGGCCCGTGCCGACCTGCGTCGCCGTCTGCGAGAAGCTCGGCGTGTCGGCCGAGATGCCGTTGTCGATCACGCCGACCAGCTGCGGCGGCACCACGTCCGTGCCGTCGTTCACCCGCTGGCCGTCGCCGTTCGTGTCGATCCCGCCGCCGTCCACCCCCGCGTCGTCGAACGGCCGGATGAAGTGCGCGTCCTCGGCCGAGCCGGCCTGCACCATCACAGGCACCTTGGTGTTGAGCTGCATCATCTCCAGCGACTCCTGGACGTGCAGGACCTCCGGGACCCGCGCGATCCTGCCGAGCGCCTTGCGGTCCGCCCGGACCAGGCAGGACGACCCGTCGACGCCGTAGTCCAGGACGTCGATGACCCCCGGCACCCTGGCCAGGCGGTCCCTGGCGTCCCGGCCGCCCCCGACGCCAGGGACCATCGCCACTTCCAGGAGGAACGTCGGGTCGAGCGCCCGCTCCCGGTTGATCAGAGGCCTCCGTCCGGTCTGCAGATCGATCTTGTCCGCCGGCTGCATGGCGTAGAAGAACGCCACGTCCGGGTTCTGCCGCAGCCGCCCGACCTGGCCGGCTTCGACGTAGACGAGCAGCGTCGCGTTCGCCCGGTAGTCGACGATCGTCCGGACGCTCCCGCGGATCCCCTCGAGGACCGCGTCCAGCCCCTTGGCGGCGATCGCCTCCGGCTTCAGCATCAGGTAGTCGAAGCCGGGCGCCAGGTGCCCGTTGCCGGCGCGCGTGACCTCGTCGTCGGCGAACCTCAGATCGGCCGGCAGGCCGCGCAGCGCGGCCTCGGGGTTTCGCGGGTCCAGGTCGGCGATGTTGGTGCGCAGCAGTCCCGCCGCGTCCCCCGGGGCGCGCTTCGCGACCTTGAAGTCTTCACCGAAGACCGCGAAGCCTTCGGGGCGTGCCGTGGCGGGTGGGAGCTGGACGGAGGCCATCTTCCTCGCATCCATCTCGGCCAGCTTGGCGATGAAGGCGTCTTCGTCGTCCGCCCCCTCGGGGGCTGGTGCTCCCTTCGAGGCCCAGAGCAGGATGGCTGGCACGGACAGGATCAGGCAGAAAGCGAGCGTGACTCTCAGTGGCAAGCGGGCAGGACGCTCCACTGTGACCTCCCTGCTAGATTGTCGGGCTTCGGTCGGCGGCGGTTCCGAAATGCCCAGGAAGTGATGGACTCCATATACCTCGAACCATGAGGGGCGTCAACCCGGCAAACCGCGAGCAAGAAATCTTCGCGGCCGGACGGCGCACCGGTCAACGGGTTTCGCGCCGCCCCTCTCGACGTTCGGCGGCGAACGCAGGCCGGGCGATGGCTTGACGGTCGGCGTCCGGGGGCGCACAATTTATCCACAGCGGGATGCACAGACTAAGTGTTTGAAGCTCAGGATGTTGTGGGGGCCTGTGAATCGCCCACAACATTTTGTGTTTCACCCTTGACACGAAGTGGAGGGCTGGCTATTCTCGGAACATTGCGGCCGAGGGGCTTTCGTAACCGCAAATTGGAGTGCTGGAGTGGCCCCCGGCCGGAAGTCGCGCGACCCCATCCGTGAGGCGGTGGCCGCCCCAGATTCCCGGGATGCATCATCCCCGGACAGGAGCCCCGTCGTCACTAAATTTGGGGGTGGGTGGGCGCGGCGCAGGCAGTTCAACGTTGGCCGGGAACCACAAGGATGGCCCGGCTTTATCGGGAGCGATGACCGATGAAGAAGGAATCCGAGCTCAGGGAGCGGGGGGCCGAGAAAGCTTCACGTGAGAAGGGCAAGACACAGGTCCGCGCCTCGTCCGGGTACTCCGGACCCATGACGCTCAGAAAGGCCGCCGAGGGGCTCACCCTCGAGCGCTACTTCACCCGCCCAGGGGTCGACCCGTTCGACGAGGTCGAGTGGGAAATCCGCGCCGCGGTCATCGGCAGCGAGAAGGGCGAGATCGTTTTCGAGCAGAAGGACGTCGAGGTCCCGAAGTTCTGGTCGCAGACCGCCACCAACGTCGTCGCGTCGAAGTACTTCCGCGGCACGATCGGCACCAAGGAGCGCGAGCGCAGCGTCAAGCAGCTCATCGGCCGCGTGGTGCGCACCGTCGGCGCCTGGGGCCGCGCGCAGGGCTACTTCGGCACCGAGGCGGACGCCCAGACGTTCGAGGCCGAGCTCAAGCACCTTTTGGTCTACCAGAAGATGTCGTTCAACTCGCCGGTCTGGTTCAACGTCGGGATCGAGCCGAAGCCGCAGTGCAGCGCGTGCTTCATCAACTCCGTCGAAGACACGATGGACTCGATCTTGACGCTCGCCAAGACCGAGGGGATGCTCTTCAAGTACGGCTCCGGCACCGGCTCGAACCTGTCGCCGATCCGTTCGTCGAAGGAGCTCCTGGCCGGCGGCGGCACCGCGTCCGGCCCCGTATCGTTCATGAAGGGGTACGACGCGTTCGCCGGCGTCATCAAGAGCGGTGGCAAGACCCGCCGCGCCGCCAAGATGGTCATCCTGAACATCGACCACCCCGACATCGTCGAGTTCATCAAGTGCAAGCAGGAGGAAGAGAAGAAGGCCTGGGCCCTGATCGACGCCGGCTACTCGTCGGCGCTGGACGGCCCCGCCTACTCGTCGATCTTCTTCCAGAACTCCAACAACTCGGTGCGCGTCACCGACGAGTTCATGCACGCGCTCGAGGCCGACGCCGACTGGTCCACCCGCCGCGTGACCAACGGCGAGCCGTTCGAGTCGTACAAGTCGCGCGAGCTGATGAAGATGATGGCCGAGGCC
>DATNEZ010000607.1:0-3503 GCA_035606645.1 Binatia bacterium | reverse complement strand
CTACCGCGCGCGCGTCTCGGGGCCGCTCCTGGACCGGTTCGAGATCCAGGTGGAGGTCCCTCCGGTGCCGCTCAAGGACCTCGCGAAGGCCTCTCCCGGAGAGCCGTCGGCAGACGTCGCGGGGCGCGTCGCCGCGGCGAGGCGTGAGCGCGAGCGTGGGGGCGAGCCGCCGGTGACCGGCCCCGCCCGGGTCATCCTGCACCGTGCGATCCAGGGGCTCGGCCTCTCGGCCCGCGCGCACGATGCCGTCCTGCGCGTCGCGCGGACCATCGCGCACCTCGAGGCGAGCGCCTCCATCGAAGCAGCGCACGTCGCCGAGGCGATTCAGTATCGCTGCTTCGACCGATCGCCAGTCCGCTCCGAGAGTTGACGATGCCGGCGAGTCTCCGTCGCCTCGGATATACTGAGTGGACGAAGACGCATGGAAGGGGTCCGCTTGAGCTCCAAGGACTCGACAGGCAGGATGTCCAGGTTGCCCATCGCACTCCTCGCGACCCTCGTGTTGCTCGCCTGCCAGCGAGAGCCATCCGTGTCCGAGCCGCGGTCGGGACCTGATTCGGCCGGTTCCGCAGCGCAGGTGGACGACTGTCCTCGGACATGGGTCTGGCTCAAGGACCCGGCCGAAGTGGATCGACACCGCGGGATCGATGTCCCGGAATCCAATTTCAGGATCCTCGGCTGCCGCGACGTGCTCGACTCGCTTTCCAAGGCAGATCTCGCGCGCCTGGCTCACGAGCTGGACGCGCTCGTCGACGCGGATCGTTCGAAGTTCGAAAGGGACTGGCAGGGCGAAGGATTCCGGCACCAGGTCACGAGTCGGCTCAACGAGATCCTTGGACGTCCGGCGGTGGAGGATTGGTCCGCGGATCTCTGGAAGATGGCTTACTGAGTGGACGAGTCCTGGCCGCGCCCCCGTTTGACACCCCGAGCCGCCTTTGGCTACCATTCCCCGGCCATCTTTCAGCGAGCGAGCGAAAGTCAGGAACCACAGGCCACAAGCGGCCGGGATCGGGGGGAGCGCCCGCCTTTGCGCCTTCACGAGCCGGATCGCCCGGGGATACGACTCGGCGTGGGACGACAGATCAAGCTCAGGCTTGAAAGTCGCATCGGCTACGTGGACCTGGTTCACGAGCTGGCCGAGGGGCTGGCCCGGAGGGCCGGCTTCTCGAAGTCGTCGGCGCTGAACATCGGCCTGGCCGTGCGCGAGGCGGCGATCAACGCCATCAAGCACGGCAACGGCATGGACGTGAAGAAGCCGATCGAGGTCAGCTTCGAGGAGCGCGGCGACCTCTTTCGGATTCGCGTGCGGGACCGGGGGCCGGGGTTCGACTGGGCCCAGACGGCGAACCCGCTCGACCGGGAGAACATCTACCGCACCAGCGGCCGGGGCATCTTCTTCATGAAGCACTTCGTGGATCGGGTCGCCTTCCAGCGCCGCCCTGGGAAGGGGACCGAGGTGATCCTGGAGAAGCGGTTCGAGCAGGCCGCCCGGGCGGGAAGGAGCGGGGACGCCGTGAGGAGCATCAAGAGGAGGAAGGGATGAAGGCGAACACCAGGCATCATGGGAAGGTCACCGTCGTCGATCTCTCCGGCAAGATCACCATCGGAGAGGGGGACATCAAGCTGAAACAGGCGGTGAACGCGCTTCTGGACGAGGGACGGAAGAACATCATCCTCAACCTGGGCGGGGTGTCCTACATGGACAGCGCCGGCATCGGCGAGCTGGTGGCGTGCTTCAAGCGCGCGCGAGACAAGGAAGCGTCCCTGAAGCTCCTGAACCCGAACGGCAAGGTGCAGGACCTGCTGATCCTGACGAAGCTGCAGGAGATCTTCGACATCTACCGCGACGAGCGCGAGGCGCTGGCGAGCTTCTAGCACCGCGCGACTTGACGGCGCGTCCCCGGCAGGCGTATGAATGGCCCCAGACCGGGGAAGCCGCGACACCGCGACCCGTCCTTTCCCGCCCATCCGCTCCCCATGGTGTCGGCCGTTCCCCCTGGACGACGGAGGGCCACCCCATGACCGGATTGTCGTGGTTGAGACGCCGCGGGCCTTGCCACATCGAGACCCGGACGCTTGCCGAATGGCAGGTCCTGCACGTGCGGGGGAAATTCTCCGCCGGCGAGCCGGAGAAGAAGTTCCAGGAATCGGTGGACGACCTGCTCCGCTCCGGGGCGCAGCGGGTCGTCGTCGACCTGTCCGAATCCCTCCTGTCCGACGACAGCGTGGCCGGGGCCGCGACGGAGGCCTACCACAAGGCGAAGGCCCGCGGGGTCGACATACGCTTCGTGGTGCAGCCGGGCCGCGCGGGCGGCTACTACCACATGGCGGGGCTCGAGATGACCATCCCGACGTTCGCGCGGCTGAACGGCGCCATCGATATCTGAGCGGGGCGCGCCGGCCGCGGCGCGGATCGGTCAGGTTTCCAGGCGCTTCTTCAGGCCCGCCAGAAAGTTCAACGCCTCGATCGGCGTCAGCCTGTCGAGCTCGACGCCGCGCAGGTCCGCCAGCACCGGGTCGTCCGCCGGGGCGAACAGCCCGAGCTGGGCCGGCGTGGACGCGGCCGCGCCGACCGGCGCGCCGGTTCCGCCCGCGAGCTTGGGCCGGCCGTCCCGCGACAGCTCCTCGCGCTCGAGGTTCGCCAGGACGTCGCGCGCCCGCTCGATGACCTCGCGCGGCAGCCCCGCGAGCCGCGCCACGTGGATCCCGTAGGACCGGTCCGCCGCCCCCTCGATCACCCGCCGCAGGAAGACGATGGTGTCGTTCCACTCCCGGACCGCCATCGTCAGGTTGGCCACGCGCGGCTTCAGGATCGCCAGCTCGATCATCTCGTGGTAGTGGGTGGCGAACAGCGTGCGCGCCGCGACGGCGGGCGTGTCGTGCAGGTATTCGGCCACCGACCAGGCGATCGACAGGCCGTCGAAGGTGGACGTCCCGCGCCCGACCTCGTCGAGCAGGATGATCGACCGCACCGTGGCGTTGTTCAGGATGTTGGCGGTCTCGATCATTTCGACCAGGAAAGTGCTCTGGCCGCGCGCCAGGTTGTCGCTGGCGCCGACGCGGCTGAAGATGCGGTCCACCAGGCCGATCTCGGCCTCGTCCGCCGGGACGAACGACCCGGCCTGGGCCATCAGGACGATGAGCGCCACCTGCCTCAGGTAGGTCGACTTCCCCCCCATGTTGGGGCCCGTCAGGATGAGGATCTGCCGGCTGTCGACGTCCATGAGGCAGTCGTTCGGTACGAAGCGCTCCTTCTCGAGGAGCCGCTCGACGACCGGGTGGCGCCCCTCGACGATGCGCAGGCGAAGCGAGTCGTCCACCTTGGGCCGGCGGTAGCCGTGAAGCGCCGCCGCCTCGGCGAAGGCGGACAGGGCGTCGAGCGCCGCGAGGGCCGCGGCGGTCGCGCGCAGGCGGGCGGCCGCGGCCACCACCTCGCGGCGGAGGGCGACGAACATCTCGTACTCCAGCGCCTCGATCCGCTCCTGCGAGGTCATGACCTTCGC
>DATNEZ010000247.1:0-8762 GCA_035606645.1 Binatia bacterium | reverse complement strand
CGGAGTTCCACGGCAACCGGCTCGCGGCCCTGGAGGGCCCCTTCATGCTGGACGAGCTCGAGACCTTCGAGGGGAACCGCTACCAGCCCGTGACCGTGCCGGTGCTCATCGAGCCGCGCAGCCTCTTCCTCATCGCCTCCGAGGCCGGCCCGCTGAGGCGCAAAGGACGCATGACGCCCACGCAGAGGCGCCGGAGAACGGAGCACGAGGCCCGGCACGGCCGGCGACCCTCGCACTCGGCCGCCGCGGTGCGGGCGGTGCTGCTGCGCCTGCGGCGCTGCGTCGCCTCCGGCCGGCCGGTGGTCCTGCACTCCGACCGGAAGCCGCTCTACGAGCGTCTCGGGCGCCGCGTGTTCGGGAGCCGCTTCACCTGGATGCCGCACTCCGCGTCGGCGCGGCGCGACCGGCGCAACCCGCTCTTCCCGATCAACCACACCAACGCCCGGCTGCGGCACTTCCTGGCGCGCCTGCGGCGGCGGAGCTGGTGCGTCAGCAAGCGCCGGCTGCGGCTGCAGCAGCATCTGCAGATCGCGACGCTCTGGGTGAACTACTGCCGGCCGATCACCAACCGAACCGGCACCACGCCGGCGCAGGCCCTGGGGCTGTCCCCCAGGCGCTGGCGCGAAGAAGAGGTCCTAGCCTGGAGGGAGGACTGGGGCAGTCTCCCGAACGCCGCCTGACCCGGTCGCGGCCTACCTCCACGGTCGTCGGGCATTTTCAGACCATCGACGACGCCAGGTGCAGGAAGTTCTGCACCCAGAAGAGCCAGTGGAGCACGAGCGGCGCGATCGCGCTGTCGTGCGGATCCCGCGTCAGGGAGTTGTTGTTGCGGTCCAGGTCCATGGCGTACACGCCCGCCGGATCGATCAGGGCCCGATCGGCGCGCGCGCTCTTCTCGTAGGTGAAGCGCTTCCACGGGGCGCGTCCGTCCCACGTCTCGCGCACCTCCTCGCCGTTCTCGAAGCGGACGAGAATCTCGACCGGCAGGGCGACCTCGCCGCGGCGCGACACGACCACCTCGGTCTCGAACGACTTCCTGTCCCCCTCCATCGGCTCGGCGAGACGATCGATCGCCCCCTCGCCCGCGCGCGCCGGCGGCAGGAGCCCGCGCGGGGCGCGCGCCTCCCGGCTGCGCAGCGAGTCGACGGCGAAGTCGAGCGTGCCGGTGCCGTAGAACAGCTGATCGATGTACGGCGTCAGGTCGAGGCCGGGCCGGGCGCGGGCGGCGGCCTCCTTGAGGACGAGGAAGAAATCGCCGCTCGTCGGATGGGTGAAACGGAAACGGCGCACGTAGTCGCGCAGGGCGTACTGGAGCACCTCGCCCCCCAGCACGCGGCGCAGCGTCTCGAGCCCCACGTCGGTCTTGCTGTAGACCGTGTCGCTGTACGAGCCGGGACGGAATCCCCACGCGGGCGTGACGATCGCATTGTCGCGGGCCACCGAGGCGTACGCCTCCTTGCTGCCCACCAGGCCCCCGTCCCCCAGCCCCGGAAGATCGAGGGCGAACGGGCCGACGGGATAGCCGAGGAAGCCGCCGTCGACCGGCCGGAACGGCGTGGCGCGGAAGCCCAGCAGCTGGTCGAGATCGAGCGTGACCCGCCCCAGGTCGAGCTCCAGGCCTTCGCCGAGGAGGCGCGCCCCCGCGTAGGCCGCGAGGCCGTCGGCCGTCCGGCCCGGCCGGGGCGGGTACTCCTGCTCCAGCAGGAGGCGCGTGACGAACGAGTTGATCCCCTCGTCCAGCCAGGGCTCCTCGAACTCGTTCGTCGCGACGATGCCGTACCAATATTGATGGCCGAACTCGTGCAGCGTGACCTCCTGGGGCGCGGTGTAGAGGCGCGGCAGGAACCAGGCCATCGAGGTGGTGAAGAGCATCGGGTATTCCATCCCCCCGCCCAGCCCCATCGGCAGGTCGTCCACCACGATGCGGGGGTAGGGGTACGGCATGAAGCGGTCGCCGTAGAAGCGGAGCCCCTGCTTCACGCAGGCGAGGATCAGGGGCGCCATGCGGCGCCGGTACGGCTGGTGGACGTAGAGGATCTCGACCGGAGAGGCGGCGTACGGCCCTTCGGCGTACACGTCCCTCGCCACTTCGGCGTTCCGGTCGGCGATCCACGCGAAGTCGTGGACGTCCGCGGCGCGGTAGGTCACGCTGCGCGTCCCCTCCGGTCCGTCGCGCGGCGCGTCCGGCACGCCGGTCGCCTCCACGACGTAGCCGCGCGGGGCGGACAGCGTCACCCGGTAGGTCCCGAAGTCGGCGAAGAACTCCGAGTAGCGCGAGAAGGGATAGATCCTCCACCCCGAGTCGTCGAACACGGCCAGCTTCGGGAACCACTGCATGATGTCGAAGTGATCGCCCCAGCGCCCCATGCGGTGGAAGGTCCTCGGCAGCACAGTCTCCCACGCCACCTCGACCCGCACGGACTCGCCCGGCGCGACCGGCTGCGGCAGCGGCACGCTCATCACCGTGTCTTCGATGGCCGCCCGGCTCGTCAGGTCGGCGCCGCCGGCGAGGCGGACGGAGGAGACCGTCATCGAGCCCCACGACCGCTCGCGCCCCAGCCGCTCGACCCGGCGGCGCGCCGCATCGTCCGACCACGGGATGCCGCGCATGTAGGTGCTGTGGGTGTTCGAGAAGGCGTTCGGATAGAGATGGAACTGCAGATCGCGCATGACGGAGCGGGTGGCGTTGCGATAGGTGATCGTCTCCCGCCCGCGCACCAGCCGTGCGTCCGGCTGCAGGGTCGCCTCGATGTCGTAGTCCACGACCCGCCGGCTGAGCGGCTGCGCCGCGGCCTCCGGCGGCGCGGCGAGGGGGGCGGACGAGAGGGCGGGCGCGGCCAGGAGGAGCAGGGCCATCATCCCCGCGGCCGCCGCGCCGGCGCCGGCGGGGGCCGGCTCCTCGCCGGTTTCCGGAGAAGCGCCCGTCGCGCCCCGGTAGCGGGCCATGAGCGAGGCGAACGCGGCGACCCGCAGGTAGTGGCGCGCGAGCATCAGCAGCTGTTGCGCGACGGCCAGAAGAATGATCGACCCGGGCGGGAGGATCGCGTGTCCCGCCAGGATGTAGGGGACGAAGAGGAGGAGCCCGAGCACCATGAGGGAGGCGTACACGCCGAGGATCGAGGCGGCATGGCGCGCCACGAATCCGGCCGAGGTCAGGAGCGCGCCGACCATGTGGGTGCGGTTCTCGAACGCCGTCAGGATGCGCGCCAGGTCGAACGTGGCCGACAGCAGGAGCAGCAGGGCGAGGATCAGCCCCTGCTTGCCGCGCATGACCCAGAAGGCGGCGACCTCGTGGTCCGACTGATCGAACAGCAGGACGATGGCGCGGTTCAGCCCCTCGTTGACGAGGGAGACGCCCCACAGCGCCACCGCCAGGTACGGGATCAGGCGCAGGTAGCGGAACGCGAACCGCCCGCAGCCTCCCAGGAAGCGCGGCAGGAAGGGGGACCGGGGCGGGCTCTTCAGCGTGTCGATGACCCCGCCGGTCAGGACGGCCGCCAGGACGGCGAACAGGAGCGCGCCGAAGCCCATCGCCCGATCCAGCAGGGAAAGCGCCGAGCGGTTCGAGAAGAGAAAGTCGACGATCGCCTCGAGGCGGAAGGTGAAGGCCAGGTCGAGGCCGTTCACGCTCCTGCCGAGCGACTCGTCGATCAGCGCGGCCATCGGCGCGGCCAGGAACGCCGCGGCCGCCAGGTTGACCGCGTAGAGCACCAGCGTGATGCGGTACTGCCGGGCCGCCTCGGTGAACCCCTGCCGCAGCGAAGGAAGGATCATAGGGGGGGCCGAGTCTAGCCGAGGGTCCCCGGGGGGTCAACAGCCGGGACAGGCTGAGCCTGCCCGAATACCCGGGCAGGCTCCTGGTTGCTCCAATCCCATGTCCGCCACGGGGATAGGGCTTGCTCCACCAGCAAGATAGCGAGAGTCTATTACCTGGGGCGGGAGATATTAAAGAGGCGCAATTTCTTTCTTGACAATTACAATTTTGACCGTACTCTCATGGCGTAATAGCAAGGGAGTCCGGCACCAAAGGCTTTAAAAACGGTCGCCGGGTTTTCAGGGGTCTTCTCGTTTGCGGCGAGCCGGACGGTTCCTGACGGCGACCGACCTTAAGCTCCCTCCCGCTGGCAGGTCGGACTTCCTGCCCGCGTCGGGGCGGTGGATCCCAGGGCTGATCCACCGTCCCGTTTTTTTTGTCCAGGCTCCGCCTTGGCCCCCCCGCCCAGCGTCGGAAGAAACCGCCGATCCAGAAGGTGCCCGGTCCGGATGTTCGAGAGCGCGCGCAGCATCGACGCCTTGATGCCGGAATGTTCCGCCTCGAGGCGCTGCAGGAGCAGCTTCGTCTGTTTGCGCTTCAGGGAATTGTCTCCGCACGCCGGGCAGGCGCAGCAGATGACCGGGAATCCGGCCTCTGCCGTGAAGCGGATGATCTCCTCCTCCCACACGTAGCACAGCGGCCGGATCACGACGTTCTGTCCGTCGCGCGCCTCGAGGACCGGCGGCATGGAGCAGATCTCGCCGTTGTAGAACTGGCTCATCAGCAGGGTCTCGAGGAGATCGTCGGCATGGTGCCCGAGCGCGATCTTGTTGCACCCGAGCCCGGGCGCCAGGCGATACAGGACGCCGCGCCGCAGGCGGGCGCACATCGAGCAGTGCGTGTCGCCGAGCGGCATCGTGTCGTCGATCACCTCCGCGATGTTGGTGCGCTCGATGTGATACGCGTATCCCTTTTCCTTGAAGTAACGCTCCAGGACGCCGGTCTGGAATCCGCGGTATCCCTGATCCACGGTGACGGCCAGCAGCTCGAATCGGACCGGGGCGCGGCGCCTGAGATGATCGAGCAGGTGCAGCATCGCGTACGAGTCCTTGCCTCCCGACATGCCGCACAGGATCCGATCGCCGTCCTGGATCATCCCGAAATCCTCGATCGCCCTGCCGACGCGGCGCGCCAGGGGCTTCAGGAGGCTCCGGGGCCCGGTGGACTCCGCTCCGTTGCGGCGCCTGGGGAGCTCGATCTGCAGGAGGGTCGACATGCCGGTCATTATAATTGCGAATTTCTCTTGCGGGACGCTCATTTTTTGCCCGCGAAATTATGACGGGGAAACCCGCATTGACATCGCGCGGAGCATTTGTTATAAGCGATCAAATTACCGGACCGAATCAGCTGGCTTCTGCAACGCTAGTTCCAGGAGGTCGTGATGAACAAGGCGGAATTGACTGCCAGAGTGGCGAGGGACACCAGGATGACCAAGGTCAAGGCGTCCCGGGTCATCGACTCTCTCCTTGAGCACGTGATGAAATCGCTGAAGAAAGGGGAGCGCGCCAGCCTCGTCGGATTCGGCACCTTCACGGTGACACGACGCAGGGCGCGCACCGGCAGAAACCCTCAGACCGGCTCGCCGATTCAGATCCCGGCGCGCCGCGTGGTGCGGTTCACCGCCGGCAAGTCGCTGAAGGCCGAAATCCGCTAGTCCCGAATCCCGCGGCCCGATCCTCGGGCCGGCTTCCAGGGCGGCCGGGCGCCGGCCGCCCCGCGGCGTGATATCGTCGCCCGCGATGAGACTCGGCCTGCGCGCGCGCATCACGGCCCTGCTCCTTCTCCTCAGCGTGGCCCCGCCCTGCGCCGTCGTCTGGATCATCCGGGGGCGCGTGCTTCCCCTCGTGCGCGCCGAGGACGAGGGGCGGATTGCCGACGCCCTCTCGGAGTTCGAGGCCGCCATCGCGCGCGAAGGGAACGACGCGGCCGGGGCGCTCGAGATCGTCGAGCTTCTGCTGAAGACCGACCCGCGATTCCGAGCCGCCGGCGGGCGCGACGCACCGTTCCCGGCCGATGCCACCACGTCCCTCATGGCGGACGCCGGCCTCGACTGCCTCTCGATCCTCGATGCCAGAGGCACCGTCCTTGCGTCCGGACACGCGCCTTCGACCGCCGGGCGCACGGAGCCCCGGCTGCTCGACCTGCCCGACGCGCGCTCCACGTTCGTGGAAGAGACCATCACGCCCGGCATCGGCCGGGTCCTGACGCTGCAGTCGCGGCGTCCTGCCTCGGGCAGGCCGGAGATCCACCTGGTCGGAGGGCGCTTCCTGGACGCGGACTTCCTCAGGCGCCTGTCGCCCGGCGGAACGGTCCGCACGCTTCTCCTGGATGACGCGGGGGCGATCCTGGCGGCCAGCGACCCGGCCAACCCGCCCCCGGTCCCGGCCGGCTGGAAGGATCCGCGCGCCGGGGGAGGGCGCCTCGACATCCGCGGCGTGCCGTACAGCTACCGGATGATCCCCCTGCGCGATCATCTCGGCCGTCCCATCGGATCGCTCGTGGCCGCCGTGTCGCTCGCGCGCGCGGCGGAGCTGTCCGCCTCGCTGGGCGCCATCGCGATCGGGGTCGTGGTTGCGGGCCTCCTCGGGTCGCTCCTCCTGGGATTCGTCCTGGCCCGCGGCGTGACGGGGCCGCTCCGGCGCCTCGAGGAGATGTCGCGCCGCATCGCCTCCGATCGCTACGAGCCGGTCACCGGGCCCGAGGGCCCCGGAGAGATCGGTGCCTTGGTCGCGGCGTTCAATCACATGGCCCGGGGCCTCGCGGACAGCCGGGAGCGGCTGCGGCAGACCGAGCGCCTGGCCGCGGCCGAAGAGGTCGCGCGGCGCGTGGCGCACGAGATCAAGAACCCCCTCTCGCCCATCGCCCTGACTCTCGAGGGGCTGGTCCGCACGAAGCAGGTCAGGCCGCAGGAATTCGACGCCGCCTTCGAGGCGGCCGCCCGCACCATCCAGGAGGAGATCCAGCGGATCCGCGGCATCCTCGAGGACTTCTCCCGATTCGGCCGGCTGCCCGTGCCCCGGCCGCGCCCCGCCGACCTGAACGGCGTGATCGGCCAGGTGGTGACTCTCTATGCGGGATCGAGCGCGGAGACGCGGATCGTCGCCGACCTGGATGCCGCGATGCCTCCCGTGTCGATCGATCCCGACCGGATCAGCGAGGTGATCAACAATCTCCTCGGCAACGCGCTGCAGGCGCTTCGGGGGAGGGGCGGGACGATCACCGTGACGACTCGCGGGACGGCGGACGGGGCCGAGGTCCTGGTCGGCGACACGGGGCCGGGATTGCCGGACCACGTGCTGAAGCGCCTGTTCGAGCCGTACCTTTCGACGACCCAGGGAGGGACCGGGCTGGGGATGGCGATCGCGCGGCGGATCGTCCTCGACCACGGCGGCCGGATCGAGGCGGGGAACCGCCCCGGAGGCGGCGCCGAGATCCGGGTCCTCCTGCCCTGGGCCGTCCCCGGGGCGCGGGCGGACGGCGCGACGCGCGAGGAGACGACGTGGCCACGATCCTGATCGCGGACGACGAGACGAACATCCGCGCCTCGGTGGTGCGCCTCTTCGATCTGGAGGGGCACAAGGCGCTGGCCGCGGCGGACGGAGACGAGGCGCTCGCCATCCTGCGCCGGGACGAGGTCGACCTGGTGATCCTGGATCTCCAGATGCCGGGACGCGACGGCTTCGCCGTGCTCTCCGAGATGCAGGCGCTCCAGATCGACGCGCCCGTGATCGTGCTGACCGGGCACGGCACGATCGAGAAGGCGGTCCTGGCGGTCAAGCGGGGGGCGCACGATTTCCTGGAGAAGCCTCCCGACCCGGGCCGTCTGATGCTCTCGGCGAAGAACGCCCTCGCCCTCGGCCGCCTCAGAAGGGAGAACAGGGAGCTGCGCGGAGTCCTGGCGTCCCGCCACCGCCTGGTGGGGGAGTCCCGGGAGATGACCGGCCTGAGGCGGGAGATCGCGAGCGCCGCGGCCGGCACCGGCGCCGTCCTGATCACCGGGGAGAACGGCACCGGCAAGGAGCTGGTGGCGCGATCGGTCCACGCGGAGTCGGCGCGGCGCGACGGGCCGTTCGTGGCGGTGAACTGCGCCGCCCTGCCGGCCGAGCTGTTCGAGAGCGAGCTGTTCGGGCACGAGAAGGGGGCGTTCACGGGGGCGCTGCGCCGGCAGATCGGGCGCTTCGAGAGGGCCACTGGAGGGACGCTGTTCCTGGACGAGATCGGGGAGATCCCGCCGACGCTCCAGGCGAAGCTCCTGCGCGCCCTGGACTCGATGACCATCGAGAGGCTCGGCGGCGAGGGACCGATCCGCGTGGATGCCCGGGTGATCGCGGCGACCAACAAGGACCTGAAGGCCGCCATGGCGGCGGGGACCTTCCGGCAGGATCTCTTCTACCGCCTGGCCGTCCTGCCGATCGCCGTCCCCCCTCTGCGCGAGCGGCGGGACGACATCCCCCCGCTGGCCGCCTGTTTCCTGGAGGAGGCCCGCCGCGAGGGGGCGACCCGCGCCGCCCGGTTCTCGGAGGAGGCGCTCGTCCTCTTGAAGCAGCACGACTACCCGGGGAATGTCCGCGAGCTGAGAAATCTCGCCGAGCGCCTGGCCCTGACGGCGTCCGGAGAGACGGTGACGGACGAGGACGTGCGCCGCGTCCTGCCGGCCGGGCAGCCCGCCGCGCCCCCCGGCGCCCCCGCCGGCGCCGCCGCGGTCCCGCCCAGGACGACCCTGAAGGACAGCCTGCAGCAGGCCGAGCGCGACATCGTCCTCAAGGCGCTCGAGCGCAACCGCTGGCAGATGACGAAGGCCGCCCGCGAGCTCGGCCTGGAGCGCAGCCATCTCTACCGCAAGGTCAAGGCGCTCGGGATTCGCCCTCCGGACTAGGCACGCCGCGTTAGGTAGTTCACCCCATTGCGACCCTGAAACCGGGCCCCATATTGATCTTAGGCGCGGGCG